>NZ_WMLF01000003.1 GCF_014156695.1 Streptomyces durbertensis
GGGTGGTGCTCTCACGAGCGTATAGCACGTACATTCGATTTACCGTCCCGAGCTTCCCACTTCACCCGAACGTGTGGCGGGGATAGCGTTGGATCATGATGGATTCCTCCGCTCACCCGGACGCCCGCGCCGAGACGCGCGTACTCGAGGAGGCCACCGACCGGCTGCTGGCCGCCGTCGGGAAGCTGGGCCACCTAGGCGACAGGGCCGTGGCCGAACCGTCGCTGCTGCCCGGCTGGACCCGCGGCCACCTGCTCACCCACCTCTCCCGCAACGCCGACGCGCTGGTCAACGTCCTCCAGGGCCGCCCCATGTACGTCAGCGGCGAGGCCAGGGAGGCCGACATCAACGCCGGCGCCCCACGCGGCGCCGCCGAACAGCTCGCCGACCTGCGGGCCAGCTCCGACCGGCTGCGGTCGGTCATGGAGTCGCTCACCGACGAGCAGTGGAACGCCACCGTCGAGCTGCGCAACGGCGTCACCGACTCCGCCTCCGCGATCCCCTTCCGCAGGCTCGTCGAGGTCGAACTCCACCACGTCGACCTCGGCGTCGGCTACTCGGTCGACGAGCTGCCCGGCGCCTTCACCGACCGCGCCGTGGAGTACCTGGCCAGGCGCTTCTCCGGCCACGCCGACGTGCCCGCGCTGGAGCTGCGCGCGGAGGACGGCCGCAGCTGGACGACGGGCGGCGGACCGGCCGCCGGCGTCTCCCGGCGGATCGTCGTCGGCACCCCCGGCGCGCTGGTCGGCTGGCTCTCCGGCCGCACCACCGGCAGCGGGCTGACGGCCGACGCGCCGCTGCCCGCCCTGCCTCCGCTCTGAGCGAGCGGGCGTCCGACACAGTAGGCCGCGGCGACCCGAGCGTGCGCGGCGGCCCCGGCGCACCGGGCAGCGGCCCCGCCGCCCCGAGAACAGAAAGGCGCACCATGCCCTACACCGGAAAGGTCGAGGTCGGCGGCCCGGCCGAGGTCCACGAACTGGCCGACCTGCTGATCTCCAAGGTCGCCGTCGGCTCGATGAACAACAACGCCTACCTGCTGCGCTGCCGGGAGACCGACGAGCAGCTGCTCATCGACGCCGCCGCCGAACCGCGGACCCTGCTGAACCTGATCGGCGCCGACGGCATCGACAAGGTCGTCACCACCCACCGGCACGGCGACCACTGGCAGGCGCTGGCCGAGGTGGTCGCGCAGACCGGCGCCCGGACGTACGCCGGCCGCCACGACGCGGAGGGCATCCCAATGCCCACCGACGTACCGCTGGACGACGGCGACACGGTCACCGTCGGCAGGTGCGAGCTGACCGTCCGGCACCTGGTCGGCCACACCCCCGGCTCCGTCGCCCTCGTCTACGACGACCCGCACGGCCACCCCCACGCCTTCACCGGCGACAGCCTCTTCCCCGGCGGTGTCGGAAACACCTGGGGCGACGCCGACAACTTCAACTCCCTGCTGCACGACGTGGAGACCAAGCTGTTCGGTGAACTCCCCGACGAGACCTGGGTCTACCCCGGCCACGGCGCCGACACCAGCCTCGGCGCCGAACGCCCCCACCTCCCGGAGTGGCGCGAACGCGGCTGGTGAGCCCCGGGAAGCCTCCCCCGCGGACCGGCCGTCCCGCTGTCGGGTGGCGCGCCCCCGCACCGCGGCCGATACCCGTCGGCGGGGGCGGCGTCCTGTCGGTGCCGGGTCGTAGGGTGTGAGGCATGGCAGACCCCTCCAGCTACCGTCCCAAGCCGGGGCAGATCCCCGATTCCCCGGGGGTCTACCGCTTCCGCGACGAGCACCAGCGGGTGATCTACGTCGGCAAGGCAAAAAGCCTGCGGCCGCGCCTGTCCTCCTACTTCCAGGACCTCTCCAACCTCCACCCGCGCACCCGCACCATGGTCACCACCGCCGCCTCGGTCGACTGGACGGTGGTGTCCACCGAGGTCGAGGCGCTGCAGCTGGAGTACACCTGGATCAAGGAGTTCGACCCCCGGTTCAACGTCAAGTACCGGGACGACAAGAGCTACCCCTACCTCGCGGTCACCATGAACGAGGAGTTCCCCCGGGCCCAGGTGATGCGCGGCGCCAAGCGGAAGGGCGTGCGCTACTTCGGACCGTACGGCCACGCCTGGGCGATCCGCGAGACGGTCGACCTGCTGCTGCGCGTCTTCCCCGTCCGCACCTGCTCGGCGGGCGTGTTCAAGCGCTCCGCGCAGATCGGCCGGCCCTGCCTGCTCGGCTACATCGGCAAGTGCTCGGCGCCCTGCGTGGGCCGCGTCTCCGCCGAGGAGCACCGCGAACTCGCCGAGGAGTTCTGCGACTTCATGGCCGGCCGGACGAGCGCCCACCTCCGCCGGCTGGAGAAGGAGATGCAGCTCGCGGCCGAGGACATGGAGTACGAGCGCGCCGCCCGGCTGCGCGACGACATCCAGGCGCTGCGCCGCGCGATGGAGAAGAACGCCGTGGTGTTCGGCGACGCCACCGACGCCGACGTCGTCGCGCTCGCCGAGGACGAGCTGGAGGCGGCGGTGCAGATCTTCCACGTGCGCGGCGGCCGCATCCGGGGCCAGCGCGGCTGGGTCACCGACAAGGTGGAGGCCATCGGCACCGGCGAGCTCGTCGAGCACGCCCTCCAGCAGCTGTACGGCGAGGAGCGCGGCGAGGCGATCCCCCGCGAGGTCCTGGTGCCCGCGCTGCCCGAGCCCGCCGGGCCGCTGACCGAGTGGCTGTCCGGGCTGCGCGGCGCCCGCGTCGACCTGCGCGTCCCGCGGCGCGGTGACAAGCGCGACCTGATGGACACCGTCCGGCGCAACGCCGAGCAGACCCTCACCCTCCACAAGACCAAACGCGCCTCCGACCTCACGACCCGCTCCCGGGCCCTGGAGGAGATCGCCGAAGCCCTCGACCTGGACTCCGTGCCGCTGCGCATCGAGTGCTTCGACGTCTCCCACCTCCAGGGCGAGGACGTCGTCGCGTCGATGGTCGTCTTCGAGGACGGGCTGCCGAGGAAGAGCGAGTACCGGCGCTTCCAGATCCGCTCCTTCGAGGGACAGGACGACGTCCGCGCCATGAACGAGGTGGTGGGCCGCCGCTTCCGCCGCTACCTGCGGGAGAAGCAGCGCACCGGCGAATGGGTCGAACCCGAGCCGCCCGCCGCGCCGGACGCGGCACAGGACACCGGCTCCGACGCCGCACAGGACACCGCCCCCGGGACCGAGGCCGTCGACGGCGGCCCGCGCGAGCCGGACGGCCGCCCCAAGCGGTTCGCCTACCCGCCGCAGCTCCTCGTCGTCGACGGCGGCCGCCCGCAGGTCGCCGCCGCCCGCGCCGCCCTCGACGAGCTGGGCATCGACGACGTCGCCGTCTGCGGTCTGGCCAAACGCCTGGAGGAGGTCTGGCTGCCCGACGACCCGGACCCGGTGGTCCTGCCACGCACCAGCGAGGGCCTGTACCTGCTCCAGCGGGTCCGCGACGAGGCGCACCGGTTCGCTCTGCGCTACCAGCGCGGCAAGCGCGTCAAGGCGCTCAGATCGGGCCCGCTGGACGCGGTGCCGGGGCTGGGGGAGACCCGCAAGCAGGCGCTGGTCAAGCACTTCGGCTCGGTGAAGCGGCTGCGCGCCGCGACGGTCGAGGAGCTGTGCGAGGTGCCCGGCATCGGCCGCAAGACGGCCGAGACCGTGGCGGCCGCGCTCGCCGGCGCCGCCGCCCCGGCGCCCGCGGTGAACACGGCCACCGGCGAGATCATCGAGGATGATTGAAACAGATCGAGCCGTGGGCACAGCGCCACGGCCACACCACCGGGGGACCACATGGACAACACCGAACAGCACGAGGCACAGGTGAGTACAAGCAGCCCCGCCGAGGGCAACGGCACCGGGACGATCCCCGAGCTGGTCATCATCTCCGGCATGTCCGGCGCCGGTCGCAGCACCGCCGCCAAGTGCCTGGAGGACCTGGGCTGGTTCGTGGTGGACAACCTGCCACCGGCGCTCATCCCCACCATGGTCGACCTGGGCGCCCGCTCCCAGGGGAACGTCGCGCGCATCGCCGTCGTGGTCGACGTGCGCGGCCGCGGCTTCTTCGACAGCCTGCGCGAGTCGCTCAACGGGCTGGCCGCGCAGAAGGTCACCCGCCGCATCGTGTTCCTGGAGGCCTCCGACGACGCCCTCGTCCGACGCTTCGAGTCGGTGCGCCGCCCGCACCCGCTCCAGGGCGACGGCCGCATCGTCGACGGCATCGCCGCCGAGCGGGAGCTGCTGCGCGAGCTGCGCGGCGACGCCGACCTGGTGATCGACACCTCCAGCCTCAACGTGCACGAGCTGCGCGCCAAGATGGACGCCCGGTTCGCCGGCGAGGACGAGCCCGAGCTCCGGGCGACCGTGATGTCGTTCGGCTACAAGTACGGGCTGCCGGTCGACGCCGACCTGGTCGTCGACTGCCGCTTCCTGCCGAACCCGCACTGGGTGCCGGAGCTGCGCCCCTTCACCGGAACGAGTGAGGAGGTCGCGGCCTACGTCTTCAACCAGCCGGGCGCCAAGGAGTTCCTGGACCGCTACACCGAGCTGCTCCAGCTGATCGCCGCCGGCTACCGCCGGGAGGGCAAGCGCTACGTGACGGTCGCCGTCGGCTGCACCGGCGGCAAGCACCGCAGCGTCGCCATGTCGGAGCGGCTCGGCAAGCGACTCGCGGCCGAGGGAGTGGAGACCGTGGTCGTCCACCGGGACATGGGACGTGAATGAGCTCGGTGACCGGTCGTACTCTGCGGCTGCGCCGCCGCAAGCTCGTCCCCGGCCGCAAGGGGCAGCCGAAGGTGGTCGCGCTGGGCGGCGGCATGGGGCTGTCCGCCTCGCTGACCGCGCTGCGCCGCATCACCGGTGACCTCACCGCGGTGGTGACCGTCGCCGACGACGGCGGCTCCAGCGGCCGGCTGCGGGACGAGCTGGACGTGCTGCCGCCGGGCGACCTCCGCAAGGCGCTGGCCGCGCTGTGCGGGGACGACCAGTGGGGCCGCACCTGGGCCCAGGTCGTCCAGCACCGGTTCACCGGCGAGGGCGACCTCAAGGGCCACGCCGTGGGCAACCTGCTCATCGTGGCGCTGTGGGAGCAGCTGGGCGACCACGTCGCCGCGCTCGACCTGGTCGGCAAACTGCTCGGGGCGCACGGCCGGGTGCTGCCGATGTCGGCGGTACCCCTCGAACTCCAGGCCGAGGTGCGCGGCCACGACCCGGACAGACCCGACGAGCTGTCCACCGTCCGCGGCCAGGCGACGGTCGCGCTGACGCCCGGCGAGGTGCAGCGGGTGCGCCTGGTGCCGAGCGACCCGCCGGCCGTGCCGGAGGCGGTCTCGGCGGTGCTGGACGCCGACTGGGTGGTCGTGGGGCCGGGCTCCTGGTTCTCCTCGGTGATCCCGCACCTGCTGGTGCCGGAACTGCTCCAGGCGCTGTGCGAGACGAAGGCGCGGAAGGTGCTGTCACTCAACCTCGCGCCGCAACCGGGCGAGACCGACGGCTTCTCCCCGCAGCGTCATTTGGAGGTTTTGGCCCGACACGCCCCTAAACTCGCCTTCGACGTGGTCCTGGCGGACCAGGATGCGGTGCCGGACGCGGAAGGCCTGCGCCGGGAGGCCGCGGAACTGCTCGGTGGCGCGGTCGAACTCGCGGCGGTCGCCGCCCCCGACGGCTCCCCGCGGCACGATCCGGAGCTGCTGGCCGCCGCGTACGACCGTATTTTTCGGATGCATGGAAGGATCGGCCCATGGCGATGACGGCAGCGGTGAAGGACGAGATCTCCCGGCTACCCGTCACCCGAACCTGCTGCCGGAAGTCGGAGGTCTCCTCCATCCTGCGGTTCGCGGGCGGACTCCACCTGGTCAGCGGGCGCATCGTGATCGAGGCCGAGCTGGACACCGGCATCGCGGCGCGCCGGCTCCGCAAGGACGTGCTGGAGATCTTCGGGCACAACTCGGACCTCGTGGTGATGGCGCCGGGCGGGCTGCGCCGGGGCAGCAGGTACGTCGTTCGGGTGGTGGCGGGAGGCGACCAGCTGGCCCGCCAGACGGGTCTGGTGGACGGCCGGGGCCGGCCGATCCGGGGCCTGCCGCCGCAGGTGGTCTCGGGGGCCACCTGCGACGCCGAGGCGGCCTGGCGCGGCGCCTTCCTGGCGCACGGCTCGCTGACCGAGCCGGGGCGCTCCTCCTCCCTCGAGGTGACCTGCCCGGGTCCTGAGGCGGCGCTGGCCCTGGTGGGCGCGGCCCGCCGGCTCCAGATCGGCGCCAAGGCCCGCGAGGTGCGCGGCGTGGACCGGGTGGTGGTCCGGGACGGCGACGCCATCGGCGCGCTGCTGACCAGGCTGGGCGCGCACGAGTCGGTGCTGGCCTGGGAGGAGCGCCGGATGCGCCGGGAGGTGCGGGCCACGGCCAACCGGCTGGCGAACTTCGACGACGCCAACCTGCGCCGCTCGGCCCGCGCCGCGGTGGCGGCCGGCGCCCGGGTGCAGCGGGCGTTGGAGATCCTGGGCGACGAGGTGCCCGAGCACCTGGCCGCGGCCGGGCGGCTGCGCATGGAGCACAAGCAGGCGTCGCTGGAGGAGCTGGGCGCGCTGGCCGACCCGCCGCTCACCAAGGACGCGGTCGCCGGCCGGATCCGGCGCCTGCTCGCGATGGCGGACAAGCGCGCCTCGGACCTCGGGATCCCGGGTACCGAGTCGAGCCTCACCGAGGAGATGGTGGGCTGACGCCGCGCGGCGGCGCCCGCGGGACCCGTACGACCCGCGGGACCTCATGGGAAACGCCGTCCGTCCGACGGGTTCCGCCTCGGCTCCGAAAGGCCGGAACCCGTCGGATGACGGGCGAAACGTGGCCGAGGCGTCGATGTAACCGGGAGCGGCCCGGCGCGGTAGGGTCGGAGGTGGTCGGGGACATCCCAAACAACCCCTTCGCCGGTACCCGCACGTACCGGCGTACCTAACGAGGAGATCGGTTCGTGACGATCCGCGTAGGAATCAACGGCTTCGGCCGCATCGGTCGCAACTACTTCCGTGCCCTCCTTGAGCAGGGAGCGGATGTCGAGATCGTCGGAGTCAACGACCTGACCGACAACGCGACCCTGGTGCACCTGCTGAAGTACGACAGCATCCTCGGCCGCCTCAAGGAAGAGGTCAGCCACACCGAGGACACGATCACGGTCGGCAGCCAGACCTTCAGGACGATGGCCGAGCGCGACCCCGCGAATCTCCCCTGGGGCGAGCTGGGCGCGGACATCGTCATCGAGTCCACCGGCATCTTCACCAAGCGTGAGGACGCGGCCAAGCACCTGGCCGCCGGCGCCAAGAAGGTCCTCATCTCGGCTCCGGCCAAGGACGAGGACATCACGATCGTGATGGGCGTCAACCACGACAAGTACGACGCCGCGAACCACCACGTCGTCTCCAACGCCTCCTGCACCACCAACTGCGTGGCGCCGATGGCCAAGGTCCTGGACGAGAGCTTCGGCATCGTCAAGGGCATGATGACGACGGTCCACGCCTACACCAACGACCAGCGCATCCTGGACTTCCCGCACAAGGACCTCCGCCGCGCCCGGGCCGCCGCCGAGAACATCATCCCGACGTCGACCGGCGCCGCGAAGGCCACCGCGCTTGTCCTGCCGCAGCTCAAGGGCAAGCTGGACGGCATCGCCATGCGGGTGCCCGTGCCCACCGGCTCGGTCACCGACCTCGTCCTCGAACTCGGCCGCGAGGTCACCAAGGACGAGATCAACGCCGCCTTCCAGAAGGCCGCCGAGGGCGACCTGAAGGGCGTCCTCGAGTACACCGAGGACCCGATCGTCTCCTCGGACATCGTCAACTGGCCGGCCTCCTGCACCTTCGACTCCTCCCTGACGATGGCGCAGGGCAAGCAGGTCAAGGTCGTCGGCTGGTACGACAACGAGTGGGGCTACTCCAACCGTCTGGTCGACCTCACGGTCTTCGTCGGCGGCCAGCTCTGATCGCAGCCGCGATCGCGGGCGCCGAGAAGTGACGGCACCGGGCCCGCGCGGCGCATCGACGCGCCGTGCGGGCCCGGTGCCGTGCCGGGCCTTCCACCCAAGGAGTCAGTAACCAATGAAGACGATCGACGATCTCCTCCGGGACGGCGTCGCGGGCAAGCGGGTCTTCGTCCGCGCCGACCTGAACGTCCCGCTCGCCGGGGACACGATCACCGACGACGGCCGGATCAGGGCCGCCGTCCCGACGATCTCGCGGCTCGCCGAGGCGGGCGCCCGTGTCATCGTCGCCTCCCACCTGGGTCGCCCGAAGGGCGAGCCGGACCCGCGGTTCTCGCTCGCGCCGGTCGCCCGCCGGCTCGGTGAACTACTGGGTCGCGAGGTCGCGTTCGCGACCGACACCGTGGGGGAAAGCGCGAAGGCCACCGTCGCCGCTCTCGGCGACGGCGAGGTCACGCTGCTGGAGAACCTGCGCTTCCAGGCCGGCGAGACCGCCAAGGACGACGGTGAGCGGGCCGCGTTCGCCGACGAGCTGGCCGCGCTCGCGGACCTGTACGTCGGTGACGGCTTCGGCGCCGTGCACCGCAAGCACGCCTCGGTCTTCGACCTCCCGGCCCGGCTGCCGCACGCGGCCGGCGGCCTGATCGCCACCGAGGTCGGCGTGCTGCGCCGCCTGACCGACGACGTCCGGCGCCCCTACGCCGTGGTGCTCGGCGGCGCGAAGGTCTCCGACAAGCTCGGTGTCATCGACCACCTGCTGGAGCGCGCCGACCGCATCCTCATCGGCGGCGGCATGGCGTACACCTTCCTCAAGGCGCAGGGCCACGAGGTGGGCAACTCGCTGCTGCAGGAGGACCAGCTGGACGCCGTGCGCGGCTACCTCAAGCGGGCCGAGGAGCGCGGCGTGGAGTTCGTCCTGCCGGTGGACGTGCTCGCCGCGGCCGAGTTCCCGGACCTCGCGGCCAAGGCGCCGGCCGAGCCCCGGACGGTCGGCGTGGACGCGATCCCGGCCGACCTGATGGGCCTGGACATCGGCCCGAGGACCCAGGAGCTGTACGCGGCCAAGCTCGCCGACGCGGCGACGGTGTTCTGGAACGGCCCGATGGGCGTCTTCGAGCACCCGGACTTCGCCGGCGGCACCCGTGCCGTCGCCCAGGCCCTGCTGGACAGCTCGGCCTTCACCGTCGTCGGCGGCGGCGACAGCGCGGCGGCCGTCCGGCTGCTGGGCTTCGACGAGACCGCCTTCGGCCACATCTCGACCGGCGGAGGCGCGAGCCTCGAATACCTGGAGGGCAAGACCCTGCCCGGTCTCGCCGCACTGGAGGACTGAACACGTGAGTTCCCGTACGCCCATCATGGCGGGCAACTGGAAGATGAACCTCAACCACCTCGAGGCCATCTCCCACGTCCAGAAGCTCGCCTTCACCCTGGACGACAAGGACTACGAGGGCACCGAGGTCGTCGTCCTCCCGCCGTTCACCGACCTGCGGTCGGTGCAGTCCCTGGTCAACGGCGACAAGCTGAAGATCGGTTTCGGCGCCCAGGACATCTCGGTGCACGACTCGGGTGCCTACACCGGTGAGGTCAGCGGGCCGATGCTGGCCAAGCTGAACTGCTCCTACGTGGTCGTCGGCCACTCCGAGCGGCGCCAGTACCACGGCGAGGACGAGGCGGTGTGCAACGCCAAGGTGAAGGCGGCGTTCCGCAACGAGATCGTCCCGATCCTGTGCGTCGGTGAGGGCCTGGACGTCCGCAAGGCGGGCAACCAGGTGGCGCACACCCTCGCCCAGGTCGACGGCGCCCTGGAGGGCGTGCCGGCCGAGCAGGCCGAGCGCCTGGTGATCGCCTACGAGCCGGTCTGGGCGATCGGCACCGGCGAGGTCGCCACCCCCGAGGACGCGCAGGAGGTCTGCGGCGCGATCCGCGGCCGACTCGCCGAGCTGTACCACCAGGACGTGGCCGACAAGGTCCGCATCCAGTACGGCGGCTCGGTGAAGGGCGACAACGTCAACGCGATCATGTCGCAGCCGGACGTGGACGGCGCGCTGGTCGGCGGCGCCTCGCTGAACGCCGACGAGTTCGCGAAGATCGTCCGGTTCCGGGACCAGTAGTCCGTCCCCGCTCCACGGCCGCCTCGTCCCGTTCCCGCGCCGCGGTGGGAACGGGACGAGGCGCGTGGCGCCCCGCGGCCCGGGCCGGCCGGCGGCCTGACTAGGTCTTCCGGGCCCGGACGTCGTACCCTGTCGGGGCCGGCCTGTTGACCCGGCCCCTTGTGATCCATCCGTTCCTTCCGCCTACGAAGCCCCCAGAGAGTTGGTCCAGCCGTGGAATTGGGTCTGTCGATCGCCCTGATTGTGTTCAGCCTGCTGCTGGTGCTGCTGGTGCTGATGCACAAGGGCAAGGGCGGCGGTCTCTCCGACATGTTCGGCGGCGGTATGCAGTCCTCCGTGGGCGGTTCCTCCGTGGCCGAGCGGAACCTCGACCGGATCACCATCGTCGTCGCGCTGATCTGGTTCGGGATCATCGTCGCGCTCGGCGTGATGATGAAGTCCTGACGCTTCCTTACGGGGCCTGACGCTTCCTTACGGGTCCTTACGGGTCCTTACGTATTCGTGACGAAATCAACCGGCGGACGCCCCTAATCCAGCCTGATAGGCTCTGTGGCGTGTCTCACGACACCGGGCAGTACCTGCCCGTCACGCGGTCGCGCGCAGCGGGTCGCAGAGTGACCGGGTGTGAGGCCCCCTCGTTCCTCAGGGGGACAGAGTCACGAGGCAGGGAGTTACGACCGTGGCAGGTGGCAACGCGATCCGGGGCAGCAGGGTCGGCGCCGGGCCGATGGGAGAGGCCGAGCGGGGAGAGGCCGCGCCCAGGCTGCGGATCTCCTTCTGGTGTTCCAACGGGCACGAGACCAGGCCGAGTTTTGCGAGCGACGCCCAGGTGCCGGACACCTGGGACTGCCCGCGCTGCGGGTTCCCCGCCGGGCAGGACCAGGACAACCCCCCGGACCCGCCGCGCACCGAGCCCTACAAGACCCACCTCGCGTACGTGCGCGAGCGCCGCAGCGACGCCGACGGCGAGGCGATTCTCGCCGAGGCGCTGGCAAAACTGCGCGGCGAGATCTGACCCGGCGAATTCCGGCCGCTTACCGTCGGCCCGCCGCCGTCTCCCACGGCGCCTCGTGCACAACGGTCCCGTTTCTCCATTAGGTTGGTGCCCGGCGGGGTACGCACGAGGAGAAATGGGCTGAATTCGCAGATGAACGCTTACGGCGAAGCCGACCGCGTACGACTGGACCGACTGCCCCAGTGGAAGGCTCTGACCGAGCACCGCGCCCGTCTGAACGGGGTGGGCCTGCGTGACCTGTTCGCGGACGACCCGAAGCGGGCCGAGCGCTACTCCCTCCAGGTCGGCGACCTCCACCTGGACTACGCGAAGCACCTGGTCACCGACGAGACCCTGGCGCTGCTGACGGAGCTGGCCGAGGCGGCCGGGGTGGCCGAGCTGCGCGACGCGATGTTCCGCGGCGAGAAGATCAACAACACCGAGGACCGGGCCGTCCTCCACACCGCGCTGCGCGCCCCGCGCGAGGCGGTCGTCGAGGTCGACGGCAAGAACGTCGTGCCGGCCGTGCACGCCGTGCTGGACCGGATGGCGGAGTTCGCGCGGCAGGTGCGTTCCGGCGCCTGGCTCGGGCACACCGGCCGGCCGATCAGGACGGTTGTCAACATCGGCATCGGCGGTTCCGACCTCGGCCCCGCCATGGCGTACGAGGCGCTGCGCCACCGCACCGCCAGGGAGCTGGACTTCCGGTTCGTCTCCAACGTCGACGGTGCCGACCTGCACGAGGCCGTCCGCGACCTCGACCCCGCCGAGACGCTGTTCGTCGTCGCCTCGAAGACGTTCACCACCATCGAGACGATCACCAACGCCAAGGCGGCCCGCGAGTGGCTGCTGGCGGGCCTGGGCGCCGGCCCCGAGGCGGTGGCCGCGCACTTCGTCGCCGTGTCGACCAACGCCGAGGAGGTCGCCGGCTTCGGCATCAACACGGCCAACATGTTCGAGTTCTGGGACTGGGTCGGCGGACGCTACTCCTACGACTCGGCGATCGGCCTCTCGCTGATGACGGCCATCGGCCCCGAGGACTTCCGCGAGATGCTCGACGGCTTCCACCTCGTCGACGAGCACTTCCGCACGGCCGAGCCGGCGCGGAACGCGCCCGTGCTGCTCGGCCTGCTGGGCTTCTGGTACGGCGAGTTCCACGACGCCGAGGCGCACGCCGTGCTGCCCTACTCGCACTACCTGTCGAAGTTCACCGCCTACCTCCAGCAGTTGGACATGGAGTCCAACGGCAAGCGGGTCGACCGCGCGGGCCGGCCCGTCGACTGGCAGACCGGCCCCGTGGTCTGGGGCACCCCGGGCACCAACGGCCAGCACGCGTACTACCAGTTGCTGCACCAGGGGACAAAGCTCATCCCGGCGGACCTGATCGGTTTCGCCGAGCCCGTCGCCGAACTCGGCCCGCTGCGCGACCAGCACGACCTGCTGATGGCGAACCTCTTCGCCCAGGGCCAGGCGCTGGCGTTCGGCAGGACCGCCGAGGAGGTGCGCGCCGACGGCGTGTCCGAGGAGCAGGTGCCGCACCGCACGTTCCCCGGCGACCGGCCCACCACCACGATCCTGGCGTCCTCCCTCACTCCGTCGGTGCTCGGCCAGCTGATCGCGCTCTACGAGCACAAGGTCTTCGTCCAGGGCGCGCTGTGGGGCATCAACTCCTTCGACCAGTGGGGCGTGGAACTGGGCAAGGTGCTCGCCAAGCGGATCGAGCCGGCGCTCACCGAGGGCACGGACGTGCCCGGTCTCGACGGCTCGACGAGCGCCCTCGTGCGGCGCTACCGGGAGCTGCGCGGCCGCTGACCCGCTGACCGAGGGCGGGAGGGGCCGTGCTCGGCACAGCCCCTCCCGCACCCCTCGTGAAAGCACGCACAAGCGCGGGCCTACCATGGGCCCGTGCCCAAGAAGCCCGCCTTGTTCCGCAGCCCCATCACCCTCGTCGCCGAGCGGTGGACCCCCACCCGGCGTGTCCTGCGGCGCGCCACCCTCGCCGCGCTCCTGATGAGCGTGGTCATCGTGGTCACCGGCGGGGCGGTGCGGCTCACCGGCTCCGGGCTGGGCTGCGACACCTGGCCGAAGTGCACCGACGACAGCCTCTTCGCGACGCCTGAGATGGGCCTGCACGGCGCCATCGAGTTCGGCAACCGGATGCTCACCTACGTGCTGTGCGCGGCCGTCGGCTGGGCCATCGTGGCCGCCCGCAGCGCCAAGCCGGCCCGGCCGGGGCTGTCCCGGATGGCGTGGGCGCAGTTCTGGGTGGTGATGGGCAACGCCGTCCTCGGCGGGATCACCGTGCTCACCGGGCTCAACCCCTACATCGTGGCCGGGCACTTCCTGCTGGCCACCGCGCTGATCACCGTCGCGCTGGTCACCTGGCACCGGGCGGGGGAGGGCGACGGCCCGGCGCGGCCGCTGGTCGGCCCCCGCGTCCGGCAGCTCGCGGTGGCGCTGGTCGCCGTCACCGCCGTCCTGGTGGTCGCCGGCACGGTGGTCACCGGCGCCGGGCCGCACGCCGGCGACAGCAGCGAGGTCCCGCGCATCCCGCTGGACTGGGAGACGGTCACCCGGGTGCACGCGGCGCTGGCCTGGGCCGTGGTGGCGCTCACCGCGGCGCTCTGGGTGCTGCTGCGGGTGATGGACGCCCCCGCGGGTCCGAAGGCCCGGGTGCGCGACCTGGCGATCGTGCTCGCCTCGCAGATCGTCGTGGGCTACGCCCAGTACCTGACCGACGTGCCGGAGCTGCTGGTCGGCATCCATCTGCTCGGCTCCACGCTGGTGTGGATCGCCGTCCTGCGGGTGCTGCTGTCGCTGCGGGAGCGCGGCCCGGTGCCGGCCGCCCCGGCCGTGCCCGCGACGCGCGCCGGCACCACGCCGTCCCGCGAGGTCGCCGAGACCGTCTGAGGCCGCCGCGCCACGCGCGTGAAGCGCCGCGCCCCACGTCCGCGTGGACGTGGGGCGCGGCGCGTACGGCTGGGGCGTCGCGGTGGCGCGGCCACCCGCACGTCAGGAGAGCCGCGCCGAGGCCCCTCGGGGGCAAACGCGCCCGTGTGCTCGGCGGCGGCGTCCCCGCGGAAGGTGCCCACGGCGGCCGAGCCGACCGCCACCCGGTGCGCCGGGCGCCTCCGCCCGAGCGGGGCGCCGACCGGCGAACCATGCCGCCCCGCCGCCAGGCGCCCCTTCAGTTGTTGCTGGGACCGCCGAGCTGGATGCCGGCCATCCGCGACCACTCGTAGGGGCCGGTGCGCACGCGGGCGGCGAACTCGCCGTCGAACTCCTCGTGCAACGTGATGCCGGCCCGCTCCACGGCGGTCTTCGCGACGTCGTGGCTCTCGGCGACCAGGTCGCCCCACTCGCCGTTGGCGCCCACCAGGACGATACGTACGCCACGCTGGCCGAGGTACGCGATCTGCCCCTCGGCGCTGCCGCCGTGGCTCCGCGCGAACGCGGTGATCTGCTTGGCCAACCGGGCCGCCTTGCGCGTGGTCCTGGTGTTCCGCGCGCGTTCGGTGCCGTCGGCCTGCTTCGTGTCTGCCATGTTCCGATGCTACCCGTGAGTAGATCAAACGGGCGATCCCCCGGTCCCGTGGCCTGTGCCACGGTCGGGGGATCGCCCGTCAGGAACTCCCGGCGCGCGGGAAGCGGCTCAGCGCACGAAGGGGTCGATGGCGACCGCGACGAAGAGTAGGGAGACGTAGGTGATCGACCAGTGGAACAGCCGCATCTCCTTGAGCTTCGGCCCGGTGACGCCGGCCCGGGCGCGGGCGTGCAGCGCGTGCGCCTCCCACAGCCACCAGCCGCCGGCGGCCAGCGCCACGGCCGTGTAGAACCAGCCCACGTAGCCGAGCGGCCACAGCAGCAGCGACACCCCGACCATCACCCAGCTGTAGAGCACGATCTGCCGGGCCACCGTGCGGTTCGAGGCGATCACCGGCAGCATCGGCACGCCGACCCGCGCGTAGTCCTCCTTGACCTTCATCGACAGCGGCCAGTAGTGCGGCGGCGTCCAGAAGAAGATGACCAGGAAGAGGATGACGGCCGCCCAGCTGACCTCGTTCGTCACCGAGGACCAGCCGATGAGGACCGGCATGCAGCCGGCGATGCCGCCCCAGATGATGTTCTGCGCGGTGCGCCGCTTGAGCAGCATCGTGTAGACGACCACGTAGAACAGCAGCGCGCCGAGCGAGAGCGCGGCCGACAGCCAGTTGACCAGCAGTCCGAACCACAGCGTGGAGACGACCGCGAGGGTGAGGCCGAAGACCAGGGCCTGGCGGGGGCGCAGCACCCCGGTGACCAGCGGCCGGTTCGCGGTGCGCGACATCAGCGCGTCGATGTCCCGGTCGATGTACATGTTGAGCGCGTTGGCGCCGCCCGCCGAGAGGTAGCCGCCGAGGCAGGTCGCCAGGACCAGCCACAGGTCGGGCACACCCTGGGCGGCCAGGAACATGACCGGGATGGTGGTGATCAGCAGCAGCTCGATGATGCGCGGCTTGGTGAGCGCGACGTACGCCCTCACCTTCGCCGCGAGTGGCACCCGGGGTGCCGTGCCCGTTGCGCTGACTCCCGCGGGACAGGATTCGACGGCTGTCACGAACACCCCTGATCACAAGCGACATCCGCGGCTGCCGCCGCGCGTGGGAACAAGCGAGGTCCGGTGCGGAACCGGAGCGACTCGCGCGTACCACGCCACTTTAGACGTTGGCCAGACCCGGCTCGCGGCCGGGGGTGACCCGTGTTGTGGACAGGTCTGGCGGAGGCCGATGTTACGCGCGTAGAGTCGCCGTGCCGTCCCCTCCTTCGGTGACCGAACGGTAGCCCCGTCACGTGCGTACCAAGGAGCGAACAGCCGAATCCGGGCCGCCTCACGCGGAGGTAGGCTCGATGGGGCCGGATGAGGGACAGGCCACCGGCTTCCGTTCTGTGAGAGGAGCCCTGAGCCAGGGTGAGCACCAAGCCGACGACCACCGATACCGAGTCCGCCGACGACCGGGCCTTCGACTGGACCGAGCTGGACCAGCGTGCCGTGGACACCGCCCGGGTACTGGCGATGGACGCCGTGCAGAAGGTCGGCAACGGCCACCCGGGCACGGCGATGAGCCTCGCGCCCGCCGCCTACGTGCTCTTCCAGAAGGTCATGCGCCACGACCCGGCGACCGCCGACTGGGCGGGCCGCGACCGGTTCGTCCTCTCGGTCGGCCACACCAGCCTGACCCTCTACACCCAGCTGTTCCTCGCCGGGTACGGCCTGGAGCTGGAGGACCTCAAGGCCTTCCGCACCTGGGACAGCAAGACCCCCGGCCACCCCGAGTACGGCCACACCACCGGCGTCGAGACCACCACCGGGCCGCTCGGCCAGGGCGTCGCCAACGCCGTGGGCATGGCCATGGCGGCCCGCTACGAGCGCGGCCTCTTCGACCCCGAGGCCCCCGCCGGCGAGTCCCCCTTCGACCACACCGTCTGGACGATCGTCGGTGACGGCTGCCTCCAGGAGGGCGTCGCCGCCGAGGCCTCCTCGCTGGCCGGCCACCAGAAGCTCGGCAACCTCGTCGTGCTCTGGGACGACAACCACATCTCCATCGAGGGCGACACCGAGACCGCCGTCTCCGAGGACACCCTCAAGCGCTACGAGGCCTACGGCTGGCACGTCCAGCGCGTCGACCAGGCCCCCAGCGGCGACCTGGACCCCGAGGCGCTGTTCCACGCGCTGAAGGCCGCCCAGGCCGTCACCGACCGCCCCTCGCTGATCGCCGCGCGCTCGATCATCGCCTGGCCGGCCCCCACCGCCCAGAACACCGAGGCCGCGCACGGCTCGGCGCTCGGCGCCGACGAGGTCGCCGCCACCAAGCGGGTCCTCGGCTTCGACCCCGAGCGCAGCTTCGAGGTCGACGACGCCGTCCTGGCGCACACCCGCACCGCGCTCGACCGTGGCCGTGAGGCCCGCTCGGCGTGGGAGAAGGAGCTGTCCGCCTGGCGCGGCGCCCACCCCGAGCGGTCCGCGCTGTTCGACCGGATCGCCGCCGGTGAGCTGCCCGAGGGCTGGGAGGCGGCGCTGCCGACCTTCGAGCCCGGCAAGGACGTCGCCACCCGCAAGGCGTCCGGCGCGGTCCTCAAGGCGCTCGGCCCGGTGCTGCCCGAGCTGTGGGGCGGCTCCGCCGACCTCGCCGGCTCCAACAACACCACCATCGAGAACACCTCGTTCCTGCCGGTCGGCAACAAGCTGCCGGGCGCCGACCCGTACGGCCGCACGATCCACTACGGCATCCGCGAGCACGCGATGGGCGCCGTCATGAACGGCATCGCGCTGCACGGCAACACCCGCATCTACGGCGGCACCTTCCTGGTGTTCTCCGACTACATGCGCCCCGCCGTCCGGCTCGCCGCCCTCATGCGCACCCCCGTCACCTACGTGTGGACGCACGACTCGATCGGCCTCGGCGAGGACGGCCCCACCCACCAGCCGGTGGAGCACCTGTCGGCGCTGCGCGCCATCCCGGGCCTGAACATCGTCCGCCCGGCCGACGCCAACGAGACCGCCATCGTCTGGGCCGAGGTGCTGCGCCGCCACGCCGACAAGCCCGCCCCGCACGGTCTGGCCCTCACCCGGCAGAACGTCCCCACCTACGAGGCCAACGCCGAGGCGGCCAAGGGCGGTTACGTGCTCTTCGACGCCGAGGGCGGCGCCCCCGAGGTGCTGCTGATCGCGACCGGCTCCGAGGTGCAGCTCGCCGTCGAGGCGCGCGAGCGGCTCCAGGAGGCCGGCGTGCCGACCCGCGTGGTCTCCATGCCGTGCGTGGAGTGGTTCGAGGAGCAGGACGCCGAGTGGCGCGAGCGGGTGCTGCCGTCGTCGGTGCGGGCGCGGGTGGCCGTGGAGGCCGGGGTCGGCCAGTCCTGGTACCGCTACCTGGGTGACGCCGGCCGGCTTGTCTCGCTCGAGCACTTCGGTGCCTCGGCCGACTACAAGAGACTGTTCACCGAGTTCGGGCTGACCGCCGACGCGGTCGTCGAGGCGGCGCGGGAATCCCTGGCCGCCGCACAGCGCTGACGCACACATCCGACACGTAGGAGCACAACCCATGACAGACGCACTGGCGCGCCTCAGCGAGGAGGGCGTCGCGATCTGGCTCGACGACCTCTCGCGCGAGCGCATCAACTCGGGCAACCTGGCCGAGCTCATCGACCAGAAGAACGTCGTCGGCGTCACCACCAACCCGTCGATCTTCCAGAAGGCGATCAGCGCGGGGGAGGGCTACGGCCAGCAGCTCAGCGACCTCGCCGTGCGCGGGGTGACCGTCGAAGAGGCCGTCCGCATGATCACCACGGCCGACGTGCGGGACGCCGCGGACATCCTGCGGCCGCTGTACGAGGCCACCGGCGGCCGGGACGGCCGGGTCTCCATCGAGGTCGACCCGCGCCTGGCGCACCACACGGCCGCCACCGTCGCCGAGGCCAAGCAGCTCGCCTGGCTCGTCGACCGGCCGAACACGCTCATCAAGATCCCGGCCACCGAGGCCGGCCTGCCGGCGATCACCGAGGTCATCGGCGCCGGCATCAGCGTCAACGTCACGCTGATCTTCTCGCTGGAGCGCTACCGCGCGGTCATGGACGCCTACCTGGCCGGCCTGGAGAAGGCCGACGCCCGCGGGCTGGACGTCTCGAAGATCCACTCGGTCGCCTCGTTCTTCGTCTCCCGCGTCGACACCGAGATCGACAAGCGGCTCGACAACCTCGGCACCGCCGAGGCCAAGGAGCTGCGCGGCAAGGCGGCGCTGGCCAACGCCCGGCTCGCCTACCAGGCGTACGAGGAGGTCGTCGCCTCCCCGCGCTGGCAGGCGCTGGCCGGCAAGAACGCCAACGCCCAGCGGCCGCTGTGGGCCTCCACCGGCGTGAAGGACCCGGCCTACCCGGACACCCTCTACGTCACCGAGCTCGTCGCGCCCGGCACGGTCAACACCATGCCGGAGGCCACGCTGGAGGCCACCGACGACCACGGCGAGATCACCGGCGACACCGTGCGCGGCACCTACGCGCAGGCCCGCGCCGACCTCGACGCGCTCGCCGGTGTCGGCATCTCCTACGACGAGGTCGTGCGGCTGCTGGAGGACGAGGGCGTCGCCAAGTTCGAGGACAGCTGGAACGACCTGCTGTCCTCGACCGAGAAGCAGCTCAAGAGCCTCGCCCCGAAGGAGGCCTGACACCGTTGAGCGGCGAATCCGGCGTACCGTCGGTCAATTTGCTGCGTGACGCCCAGGACCGGCGGCTCCCGCGTATCGCGGGGCCGTCGGGCCTGGTCATCTTCGGCGTCACGGGCGACCTGTCCCGCAAGAAGCTCATGCCGGCCGTCTACGACCTCGCCAACCGGGGGCTGCTGCCGCCGGGCTTCTCCCTCGTCGGCTTCGCCCGGCGGGACTGGGAGCACGAGGACTTCGCGCAGGTCGTGCGGGACGCGGTCCGGGAGCACGCCCGCACTCCCTTCCGCGAGGAGGTCTGGGAGCAGCTGGCCCAGGGCATGCGCTTCGTGCCCGGCGTCTTCGACGACGACGAGGCGTTCAGCACCCTGAAGAACACCATCGAGGCACTGGACAAGGAGCGCGGCACCGGCGGCAACTTCGCGTTCTACCTGTCCGTGCCGCCGAAGTTCTTCCCCACCGTCGTCCAGCAGCTCAAGAAGCACGGCCTGTCCGACGCCCCCGAGGGCTCCTGGCGGCGGGCCGTCGTCGAGAAGCCCTTCGGCCACGACCTGAAGAGCGCGCAGGAGCTCAACCAGGTCGTGCACGGCGTCTTCCGGGCCAGCCAGGTCTTCCGGATCGACCACTACCTCGGCAAGGAGACAGTCCAGAACATCCTGGCGCTGCGGTTCGCGAACACCATGTTCGAACCGCTGTGGAACCGCTCCTACGTCGACCACGTGCAGATCACGATGGCCGAGGACATCGGCATCGGCGGCCGGGCCGGCTACTACGACGGCATCGGCTCCGCCCGTGACGTCATCCAGAACCACCTGCTCCAGCTGCTGGCGCTGACCGCGATGGAGGAGCCGTCCTCCTTCGGCGCCAAGGCGCTGGTGCAGGAGAAGCTCAAGGTGCTCAACGCCGTGCGACTGCCGGACGACCTGGGCCTGCACACCGTGCGCGGCCAGTACACCGCCGGCTGGCAGGGCGGCGAGAAGGTCCCCGGTTACCTGGACGAGGAGGGCATCAACCCCCACTCCAAGACCGACACCTACGCCGCCATCAAGCTGGAGATCGACAACCGGCGCTGGGCGGGCGTGCCGTTCTACCTGCGCACCGGCAAGCGGCTGGGCCGCCGGGTCACCGAGATCGCGGTGGTCTTCCAGCGGGCTCCCTACTCGCCGTTCAACGCGACCGACACCCAGGAGCTGGGGCAGAACGCCCTGGTCATCCGGGTACAGCCGGACGAGGGCGTCACCATCCGGTTCGGCTCCAAGGTGCCCGGCACCTCCATGGAGATCCGCGACGTCACGATGGACTTCGCCTACGGCGAGTCCTTCACCGAGTCCAGCCCCGAGGCGTACGAGCGGCTGATCCTGGACGTCCTGCTCGGCGACGCCAACCTCTTCCCCCGCCACCAGGAGGTCGAGCGTTCCTGGGAGATCCTCGACCCGGTCGAGGAGTACTGGGAGGCGCACGGGAGACCCGAGCCCTACGTCGCCGGGACCTGGGGGCCCAAGGCGGCCGACGAGATGCTCAAACGCGACGGCAGGAGCTGGCGCCGGCCATGAACACGGAACTGACCAACACCACGTCCAGCCAGATCAACGCGGCTCTGGTCCGGGTGCGCCGGGCGGCCGGCTTCCCGGCCGTCGGCATGGTGCTCACCCTGGTCATCGTCACCGACGAGGGCAACCACTACGACGCGCTGAAGGCCGCGAGCGACGCCTCCACCGAGCACCCGTCGCGGATCCTGGTGGTCATCCGGCGCCCCGGCCGCTCGCCGCGCGACCGGGCAGTCGCGCGGCTGGACGCCGAGGTCCGCATGGGCGGCGAGACGGGCACCGGCGAGACCGTGCTGCTGCGGCTGCACGGCGAGCTGGCCTCGCACGCCTACAGCGTGGTGCTGCCGCTGCTGCTGCCGGACGCCCCGGTGGTCGTGTGGTGGCCCGAGGACGCCCCGGCCAACCCGTCCGCCGACCTGCTGGGCACGCTCGCCCAGCGGCGCATCACCGACGCGGCGGCCACCGAGGACCCGGTCGCCACCCTGGCGCGCCGCGCCGAGACGTACGCGCCCGGCGACACCGACCTGGCGTGGACCCGGATCACCCCCTGGCGCAGCGTGCTGGCCGCCGCGCTCGACCAGCGGCACGGCCGGATAAGCGGCGCCGTCGTCGAGGGCGAGGAGTACAACCCGAGCACCGAACTGCTCGCGCTGTGGCTCGCCGCCCGCCTCGGTGTCCCGGTGGAGCGGGCCGTCTCCGACGGCCCCGGCATCACCGCCGTCCGCCTCAACACGGCCGACGGGCAGATCTGCCTGGACCGGCCGGACGAGCGGCTGGCCGAGCTGGCCGTGCCCGGCCAGCCCGACCGGCACGTGGCGCTGCCCCGCCGCTCGACGGCAGAGCTGATCGCCGAGGAACTGCGCCGCCTGGACCCGGACGAGACGTACCACGAGGCGCTGTGCTTCGGTCTCGACCGGCTCGGCCGGCCGTCCGAGCCGGTGGAAGCCGCCGCGCCCGCCGACGCCGCCTCGGAGGCCGACCGGGGCAAGGGCGCCAAGCGCTCCCGCGCGACCGGCGGCAAGCGCGCCCAAGCCGCCGGAAATGACGCCGGGAATGACGCCGCCGCCTCGGGGAACCCGACCGGTCCCGGCGACGACGACAAACCGAAGGCGGTGGCTCGATGACGTCCGACCCGCAGGTGTTCGTCCACCACGACGGAGCCGAACTGGCCGTCAAGGCGGCGGCGCGGCTGGCGGCGACGGTGCTGGAGGCGCAGAGCGAACGCGGCCACGCGTCGGTGGTGCTCACCGGCGGACGCAACGGCAACGCGCTGCTCGCCGCCCTCGCCGAGTCCCCGGCCCGCGACACCATCGACTGGTCACGGCTCGACCTGTGGTGGGGTGACGAACGGTTCCTGCCGGACGGCGACCCCGACCGCAACCACACCCAGGCCCGCGAGGCGCTGCTGGACTCCGTCGACCTCGACCCGGCCAGGGTGCACCCCATGCCGGCGTCCGACGGCCCCTGGGGCGAGGGGCCGGAGGCGGCGGACACCGCCGCCGCGGCCTACGCCTCCGAGCTGGCGATGGCGGCGGCCGGCTCCCCGTCCGGCGGGCGCGACGGCCGGGTCCCGGAGTTCGACGTGCTGCTGCTCGGGCTCGGCCCGGACACCCACGTCGCCTCCCTCTTCCCGGAGCTGCCGGCCGTCCGGGAGACCCGGCGCACGGTGGTCGGCGTGCACGGCGCGCCCAAGCCGCCGCCCACCCGGATCTCGCTGACCCTGCCGGCGATCCGGTCGGCGCGCGAGGTGTGGCTGCTGGCCGCCGGCGAGGACAAGGCGCAGGCGGCGGCGCTGGCGCTGTCCGGCGCCGGCGAGGTCCAGGCGCCGGCCGCCGGCGTGTACGGGCGGCGTCGCACGCTGTGGCTGCTCGACCGGACCGCGGCCTCCCGGCTTCCGGGCGACGTGCTCCCGCCGGTCAGCGGCTGAGCACGTGCGGCTGAGCAGGTTCGGCTGAGCGCACACGACTCAGCGCGACGACCGAGGGGGCGGCCCGGACGGGCCGCCCCCTCGGTCGTACGCGGGTCACTCCCAGCGGAAGAAGCGGGCGGCCAGGCCGAGCCCGGCCACCGCCCAGCCGGCCAGCACCGCCAGTGCCGCCCACGGCACCCCGGCGCCGTGCTGCAGGACCTCCCGCAGCCCGTCGGCGAGCGCCGCCACCGGCAGCGCTCCCAACACCGTCTGCGCGGCCTCGGGGAAGCGTTCCAGCGGCACCACCACGCCCCCGCAGACCAGCAGCAGCACAAAGACCAGGTTGGCCGCCGCCAGCGTCGCCTCGGCGCGTAGCGTGCCTGCCATCAGCAGCCCGAGGCCGGAGAACGCGGCGGTCCCGGCCAGCAGCAGTGCGGCCACCGCCAGCGCGCCGACCACCCCGCCCTTCGGGGACCAGCCGAGCGACAGCGCCACCGCCGTGAGCAGCGCGATCTGCAGCACCTCGACGATCAGCACCGACGCGGATTTCGCGCACATCAGCGCCCAGCGCGGCAGCGGCGAGGCGCCCAGCCGCTTCAGCACGCCGTAGCGCCGCTCGAAGCCGGTGGAGATCGCCTGACCGGTGAAGGCGGTGGAGAGCACCGCGAGGGCCAGCACGCCGGGGGCGAGGAAGTCCACCGGCTCGCCCGCGCCGGTGTCGACGATCTCCACGGTGCTGAACAGGACGAGCAGCAGCGTCGGGATGATCACGGTCAGCAGCAGCTGCTCGCCGTGGCGCAGCAGCATCCGCGTCTCCAGCAGGGCCTGGGCGACGATCATCCGGCCGACCGGGGCCGCGCCCGGGCGGGGGCTGAACGGGCCGGCCGCCTGGACGCCGTCCGGGGTGCCTGTGGGGGTGCTCACCCGCGCAGCTCCTTGCCTGTGAGTTCGAGGAAGACGTCCTCCAGGGTCTGCCGCTCGATCGCGATCCGCTCGGGCAGCACGCCGTGCTGGGCGCACCAGGAGGTGACGGTGGCCAGCAGTTCGGGGCCCACGTCGCCGGTGACCCGGTAGCTGCCGGCCGCCGGCTCGGTGACCGCGCAGCCGGGCGGCAGGGCCTTGAGCAGCGACTCCAGGTCGAGGCCGGGGCGGCCGACGAAGCTCAGCGTGTTCTCGGCCCGTCCCCGGCACAGCTCCCGCGGGCTGCCCTCGGCGACGACGCGGCCGGCGTCCACGATGGCCACGTGGTCGGCCAGCTCCTCGGCCTCCTCCATGTGGTGCGTGGTGAGCACGACCGTCACCCCGTCGGTGCGCAGCGCGCTCACCAGTTCCCAGGTGGCGCGGCGGGCCTGCGGGTCGAGGCCGGCCGTCGGCTCGTCCAGGAAGACCAGCTCCGGGCGGCCGACCACGGCCATGGCCAGCGCCAACCGGCGCTGCTGGCCGCCGGACAGCCGCCGGTAGGGCGTGCGGCCGCAGCCGCCGAGCCCGAGGCGTTCGGCGAGCTCGTCGACGTCCAGCGGGTGGCGGTGCAGCCGGGCGGTGTGCCGCAGCATCTCCATGGCGCGCACGCCGGGGTAGACGCCGCCGTTCTGGAGCATCACGCCGACGCGCGGACGCAGCTCGGCCGCCCGGGCGACCGGGTCGAGACCGAGGACGCGTACCGTGCCGGCGTCGGGACGCCGGTAGCCCTCGCAGGTCTCCACGGTGGTCGTCTTGCCGGCGCCGTTGGGGCCCAGTACGGCCGTGATCGAGCCGTGGGCCACGGTGAGGTCGAGGCCGTCCACCGCCGTCTTCCGCCCGTAGCGCTTCACCAGGCCCGCGACCTCGACGGCCGCCGTCGTGTGCATACCGTCGAGTCTAGAAAGCCCCGGGCCGGTCCCGGCGGCCGGGGTGGGGCGGCCGCCGTGGGCCCGGCCGGTCGGGCCCGCCCGGCCCGTCGGGTCCGTCCGGGTAAGGCTCGCCTTACGTGACGTACCCCATCCGTCCGGGTCCCGGACGCGGCTTGCCGCGTTTCCGCGAATTACGCAACAATGGCGTTGTGAAAAACGCGGGCACTGCTCAGCAGCAGGTGACGGCCACCCACGCCGCCGCCGGCGGCGGCGTGCCCCACCCCGCCGACGAGCAGCACGGCACCCGCAACAAGGTGGCCCGTTCCATCCTGGACCACGGTCCGTCCACCGCCGCCGAACTGGCCGAGCGGCTGGAGCTGACCCAGGCGGCCGTCCGCCGGCACCTCGACGCCCTGGCCGCCGAGGGGGTCGTCGAAGCCCGCGCGCAGCGCGTCTACGGCTCACGCGGCCGGGGGCGCCCCGCCAAGGTCTTCGCCCTGACCGACTGCGGTCGGGACGCCTTCGACCAGGCGTACGACGAGCTCGCCACCGACGCCATGCGCTGGATCGCGCAGGCCGCAGGCGGCGGCGCGGCCGGCGAGGCCGCGGTGGCCGCGTTCGCCCGGTCCCGGGTGGCCGCGCAGGCCGAGCGCTTCCGCGAACGGGTGGAGAACGCCGCCCCCGACGAGCGGACCAGGGTTCTGGCCGAGGCGCTCACCGAGGACGGGTACGCTGCCACGGCACGCGGCGCGCCGGCGTCCACGGGCGAGCAGCTCTGCCAGCACCACTGCCCGGTGGCGCACGCCGCGGAGCGGTTCCCGCAGCTGTGCGAGGCGGAGACGGAGCTGTTCTCCCGCCTCCTCGGCACCCACGTGCAGCGGCTGGCCACCATCGCCCACGGCGACGGGGTGTGCACCACCTTCGTCCCCCGGGCCGGCGGGCCGGACCCGCGCCGCGGCGCCGAGCCCGCCGGGGGCCGCGCCCCCGCACAACCGCAGACCAGCACGAGTACCAGCCCCAAGACCAGCAACGCATCCACACGCACAGCCGGGAGGAACCCCGCATGACTCTCCCCACGGAGACTGCCCACCCCGAACTCGAGGGGCTGGGCACGTACGAGTACGGCTGGGCCGACCCCGACGCGGCCGGCGCCGCGGCCAAGCGTGGCCTCTCCGAGGACGTCGTCCGCGACATCTCCGGCAAGAAGTCGGAGCCGGAGTGGATGCTGAAGACGCGGCTGAAGGGCCTGCGCCTGTTCGACAAGAAGCCGATGCCGAACTGGGGCTCGGACCTGTCGGGCATCGACTTCGACAACATCAAGTACTTCGTGCGGTCCACCGAGAAGCAGGCCCAGAGCTGGGAGGACCTGCCGGAGGACATCAAGAACACCTACGACAGGCTGGGCATCCCCGAGGCGGAGAAGCAGCGGCTGGTCGCCGGTGTCGCGGCCCAGTACGAGTCCGAGGTCGTCTACCACCAGATCCGTGAGGACCTGGAGAAGCAGGGCGTCCTCTTCCTGGACACCGACACCGCGCTGCGCGAGCACCCGGAGCTGTTCCAGGAGCACTTCGGCACGGTCATCCCGGCCGGCGACAACAAGTTCGCCGCGCTGAACACCGCCGTGTGGTCCGGTGGCTCCTTCATCTACGTGCCGCCGGGCGTGCACGTGGACATCCCGCTCCAGGCCTACTTCCGGATCAACACCGAGAACATGGGCCAGTTCGAGCGG
Organism: Streptomyces durbertensis; assembly: GCF_014156695.1. GTDB lineage: Bacteria > Actinomycetota > Actinomycetes > Streptomycetales > Streptomycetaceae > Streptomyces > Streptomyces durbertensis. The sequence continues at coordinate 26,280 of NZ_WMLF01000003.1, forward strand.
ACGCTGATCATCGTCGACGAGAACGCCTACGTGCACTACGTCGAGGGCTGCACAGCGCCGATCTACAACTCCGACTCGCTGCACTCGGCGGTCGTGGAGATCATCGTCAAGAAGGGCGGCCGCTGCCGCTACACGACCATCCAGAACTGGTCGAACAACGTCTACAACCTGGTGACCAAGCGGGCCGTGGCCTACGAGGGCGCCACCATGGAGTGGGTCGACGGCAACATCGGCTCCAAGGTGACCATGAAGTACCCGGCCGTCTACCTGATGGGCGAGCACGCCAAGGGCGAGACGCTCTCGGTGGCGTTCGCCGGCGAGGGCCAGCACCAGGACGCCGGCGCCAAGATGGTGCACATGGCGCCCAACACCTCCTCGAACATCGTCTCCAAGTCGGTGGCCCGGGGCGGCGGCCGCACCTCCTACCGCGGTCTGATCGAGATCGGCGAGGGCGCCTCCGGTTCGAAGTCCAACGTGCTGTGCGACGCGCTGCTGGTGGACTCGATCTCCCGCTCGGACACCTACCCCTACGTCGACGTCCGCGAGGACGACGTGACGATGGGCCACGAGGCGACCGTCTCCAAGGTCAGTGACGACCAGCTCTTCTACCTGATGAGCCGGGGCATGGCGGAGGACGAGGCGATGGCCATGATCGTGCGCGGCTTCGTCGAGCCGATCGCCAAGGAGCTGCCGATGGAGTACGCGCTGGAACTCAACCGGCTGATCGAGCTCCAGATGGAGGGCGCGGTGGGCTGACGCCCCGCGCGTCGACCCCCGCACCCGCTCGCAACGACAGGCAGAAAGAGAGCACGACAACAGCCATGGCTGAGCCTCAGAGTCTCCCGGCAGGTGCCACCACCTCCGGTTCCATCGCGGTGGCGGCCGAGTCCACCGTCGCCACCCGGATGAGCGCCCCGCCGTCCTTCGACGTGGCGGACTTCCCCGTGCCGCACGGCCGCGAGGAGGAGTGGCGCTTCACCCCGCTGGAGCGGCTGCGCGGCCTGCACGACGGCACCGCCGAGGCGTCCGGCGGGATCAAGGCGGAGATCTCCGCCCCCGACGTCGTCACCGTCGAGACCGTCGGCCGGGACGACCAGCGGCTCGGCCGCGCCGGCAAGCCGGTGGACCGGGTCGCGGCGCAGGCGTACAGCTCCTTCGAGCGCGCCACGATCGTCACCGTGCCCAAGGAGGCGGTGCTCACCGAACCGGTGCGGGTCAGCCTGCACGGCCAGGGCGGCACCACCTTCGGGCACACCGTCTTCGAGCTGGGCGCCTTCGCCGAGGCGGTCATCGTCATCGACCACACCGGTGACGGTGTGCGCGCGGCCAACGTCGAGTACGTGCTCGGCGACGGCGCCAAGCTGACCGTCGTCTCCGTCCAGGACTGGGACGACACCGCCGTGCACTGCTCCCAGCACAACGCGCTGGTCGGCCGGGACGCCACCTTCAAGTCCGTGGTGGTCACCTTCGGCGGCGACGTGGTCCGGCTGCACCCGCGGGTCAACTACGCGGGCCCCGGCGGCGAGGCCGAGCTGTACGGGCTCTTCTTCACCGACAACGGGCAGCACCAGGAGCACCGCCTGCTGGTCGACCACGACACGCCGAACTGCCGCAGCAACGTCGCCTACAAGGGCGCGCTGCAGGGCCAGGACGCGCACGCCGTGTGGATCGGCGACGTGCTGATCCGCAAGGCCGCGACCGGCACCGACACCTACGAGCTGAACCGCAACCTGGTGCTGACCGACGGCGCCCGGGTCGACTCGGTCCCCAACCTGGAGATCGAGACCGGCGAGATCGTCGGCGCCGGCCACGCCTCGGCCACCGGCCGCTTCGACGACGAGCAGCTGTTCTACCTGATGTCGCGCGGTGTGTCGGCGGACGAGGCGCGGCGCCTGGTGGTGCGCGGCTTCTTCGCCGAGCTGGTCCAGCAGATCGGCCTGCAGGACGTCCAGGAGCGGCTGCTGGCCAAGATCGACGCCGAGCTGGAGGCCTCGGTCGCATGAGTGCCTTCGTGAGAGTGGCGAGCCTGGCGGAGCTGGAGGAGGACACCCCCAAGCGGGTGGAGGTCGACGGCACGCCGATATCGCTGGTGCGCACCGAGGGCGAGGTGTTCGCGATCAACGACATCTGCTCGCACGCGAACGTCTCCCTCTCCGAGGGCGAGGTGGAGGACTGCGCCATCGAGTGCTGGCTGCACGGCTCCAGCTTCGACCTGCGCACCGGAAAGCCCTCCGGCCTGCCCGCCACCCAGCCCGTTCCCGTATACCCCGTCAAGATCGAAGGCGAAGGGCCCGACGCGGCCGTGCTCGTCTCCGTCACCCAGGAGTCCTGAAGTCCCCATGGCAACCCTTGAGATTCGCGACCTGCACGTTTCCGTCGACACGGAGGGCGGCGCCGAAGAGATCCTGCGCGGGGTCGACCTGACCGTGAAGCAGGGCGAGACGCACGCCATCATGGGGCCCAACGGCTCCGGCAAGTCGACGCTCGCCTACTCGCTGGCCGGTCACCCCAAGTACACGATCACCGGCGGCACCGTCACCCTGGACGGCGAGGACGTCCTGGAGATGTCCGTGGACGAGCGGGCCCGCGCCGGCCTGTTCCTCGCCATGCAGTACCCGGTCGAGGTGCCCGGCGTCTCGGTGTCGAACTTCCTGCGCACCGCCGCCACCGCCGTGCGCGGCGAGGCCCCCAAGCTGCGCACCTGGGTCAAGGAGGTCAAGGAGGCCATGGAGCGCCTCCACATGGACCCCGCCTTCGCCGAGCGCAACGTCAACGAGGGCTTCTCCGGCGGTGAGAAGAAGCGCCACGAGATCCTCCAGCTCGAACTGCTGAAGCCGAAGGTCGCCATCCTCGACGAGACCGACTCCGGCCTCGACGTCGACGCCCTGCGCGTCGTCTCCGAGGGCGTGAACCGGGTCCGCGAGTCCGGTGAGGTCGGCACCCTGCTGATCACCCACTACACGCGTATCCTTCGTTACATCAAGCCCGACCACGTGCATGTCTTCGCCAAGGGCCGCATCGTCGAGTCCGGCGGCGCGGAGCTGGCCGACAAGCTCGAGGCCGAGGGCTACGAGCAGTACGTGAAGGGTGGCGCCGCCACGTGACCAGTTCTTCCCGCCGTGGACTGACCGGCCTCCTCGACACCGAGGCGATTCGCAAGGACTTCCCCGTCCTGGACCGCGTGATCCACGACGGGAAGAAGCTCGTCTACCTGGACAACGCGGCGACCTCGCAGAAGCCGCGCCAGGTGCTCGACGCGCTGAACGACTACTACGAGCGGCACAACGCCAACGTCCACCGCGGCGTGCACGTGCTCGCCGAGGAGGCGACGGCGCTGTACGAGGGCGCCCGCGACAAGGTCGCGGCGTTTGTCAACGCGCCCAGCCGGGACGAGGTGATCTTCACCAAGAACGCCTCGGAGTCCCTGAACCTGGTGGCCAACATGCTCGGCTGGGCCGACGAGCCCTACCGGGTGGACGAGAACACCGAGATCGTCATCACCGAGATGGAGCACCACTCCAACATCGTGCCGTGGCAGCTGCTCGCGCAGCGCACCGGCGCGAAGCTGAAGTGGTTCGGGCTGACCGACGACGGCCGGCTCGACCTCTCGAACGTCGACGAGGTCATCACCGAGCGCACGAAGGTCGTCTCCTTCACCCTCGTCTCCAACATCATGGGCACGGTCAACCCGGTCGAGGAGATCGTCCGGCGTGCCCAGGAGGTCGGCGCGCTGGTGGTGGTGGACGCCTCGCAGGCCGTGCCGCACATGCCGTTCGACGTGCAGGCCATCCAGGCCGACTTCGTCGCCTTCACCGGGCACAAGATGTGCGGTCCGACCGGCATCGGCGTGCTGTGGGGACGGCAGGAACTCCTGGAGGACCTGCCGCCCTTCCTCGGCGGCGGCGAGATGATCGAGACCGTCTCGATGAGCTCGTCCACCTACGCGCCCGCGCCGCACAAGTTCGAGGCCGGCACCCCGCCGATCGCCCAGGCGGTCGGTCTCGGCGCGGCCGTGGACTACCTCTCCGCCATCGGCATGGACAGGATCGCCGCGCACGAGCACGCGATCACCGAGTACGCCGTCAATCGCCTGGCGGAGGTGCCCGACCTGCGGATCATCGGCCCCACCACGGCCGAGGACCGGGGCGCGGCGATCTCCTTCGTGCTGGGCGACATCCATCCGCACGACGTGGGCCAGGTCCTGGACGAGCAGGGCATCGCGGTCCGGGTTGGACACCACTGCGCGCGGCCGGTCTGCCTCCGCTACGGAATTCCCGCGACGACGCGAGCGTCGTTCTATCTGTACTCCACGCCGGCCGAGGTCGACGCCCTGGTCGAGGGCCTGGAGCACGTACGGAATTTCTTCGGATGAAGGACCGGGCGAGGATGGCGCACCAGTTGAGGAGTCTGCCGTGAAGCTGGACTCGATGTACCAGGACGTGATCCTGGACCACTACAAGCACCCCCACGGGCGCGGGCTGCGCGACGGCGACGCCGAGGTACACCACGTCAACCCGACGTGCGGCGACGAGATCACCCTCCGGGTGCGCTACGACGGCGACAAGGTCGCGGACGTCAGCTACGAGGGCCAGGGCTGTTCGATCAGCCAGGCCAGCGCGTCCGTGCTCAACGAGCTGCTGGTCGGCAAGGAGCTGGACGAGGCGCGGCGCATCCAGGACGCGTTCCTGGAGCTGATGCAGTCCAAGGGCCAGCTCACCCCGGACGACGCCATGGAGGAGCTGCTGGAGGACGCGGTCGCGTTCGCCGGCGTCTCCAAGTACCCGGCTCGGGTGAAGTGCGCCCTGCTCAGCTGGATGGCGTGGAAGGACGCCACCGCCCAGGCACTGGGCGGCGACGGCGCGAGCCAGACGGACACCAAGGAGAGCACGGCATGAGTGAGACAACCGAGGGCGTGGGCACCAAGCCGGCGACGGAGGAGGAGGTCCGCGAGGCCCTCTACGACGTCGTGGACCCGGAGCTGGGCATCGACGTCGTCAACCTCGGCCTGATCTACGGCGTGCACGTCGACGACGACAACACCGCCACGCTCGACATGACGCTGACCTCGGCGGCCTGCCCGCTGACCGACGTGATCGAGGACCAGGCGAAGTCCGCCACCGAGGGCATCGTGAAGGACCTGCGGATCAACTGGGTCTGGATGCCGCCGTGGGGCCCGGACAAGATCACCGACGAGGGCCGCGAGCAGCTGCGCGCCCTGGGCTTCAACGTCTGAGCCGGTCACCGACAGACGACAGAGCGGCCGCACCCGGTTGGGTGCGGCCGCTCTGTCGTGCGCGGGTATCGGTGTTGTGTACGGCCGTACGCAACGTTGTGTACGCTTGTACTCATGCCCTACGTACTGCTCGGCGGCGCGATCCTGGCGGAGGTCATCGCCACCACCTCGATGAAGTACAGCAACGGCTTCACCAAGCTCGTGCCCTCCCTGATCACCGCCTTCGGCTACCTCGTCGCCTTCACCCTGCTCGCCCAGACCCTGAAGACCATGTCGGTCGGCACCGCCTACGCGATCTGGGCCGGCGTCGGCACGGCCGCGATCGCCGCCATCGGCATGATCTTCATCGGCGAGGCGGTGACCGCCGCCAAGATCGCGGGTCTCGTGCTGGTCATCGCCGGAGTGGTGTTGCTCAATCTGAGCGGGGCGCACTGATGGCCGCCCGCCGACACGACCCCGACCGCCGGCAGCGCATCATCGACGCGGCCATCGACGTCGCCCGCGAACGCGGCATCGACGCGCTCAGCCACCGCACGGTGGCCGCCGCCGCCGACGTGCCGCTCGGTTCCACCACCTACCACTTCGCCGGCCTCGACGACCTCCTGGTGGCCGCCCTCGACCAGGCCAACAACGCCTGGCTGGACGGCCTGGAGCAGTGGGAGCGCGCACTTCCCCCCGACGCCGACCTCGCCGCCGAGCTCGCCGCCCTCATCGAACGCACCGCCGCCGGCGACCGCCAACAGGTCACCCTGGAGTACGAGCTGTACGTCGCCGCCCTCCGACACGAGCGGCTGAGGCCACTGGCCGCCGGCTGCGTCGACCGCCTCGCCGGCCTGCTCGCCCGTCGCACCCCCGACCGCATCACCGCCAAGGCGCTGGCCGCGCTCACCGACGGCCTGATCCTGCAACTGCTCCTCACCGGTCGCCGCGCGGACCCGGCCGAGGTCCGTGAGCTGCTCGGCCGCCTGCTGCGCTGAGCCCCCGGAGGTGTCTGGGCTCTGAGACCGGTTTTCCTCCCGGCGGCGGGGGACGTTAGGTTCTTCGCATGACCGACGCTACCCACCGCACCACCGGCGCCGTCGCCGCCGGCCTCGCCACCGTCACCGCCGACGGGACCGTACTGGACACCTGGTTCCCCGCGCCCGAGCTGACCGCCGAACCCGGCCCCGCCGGCACCGAGCGGCTGACCGCCGAGCGCGCCGCCGAGCTCCTGGGCGACGCCGCCCCCAAGGCGCTGGGCCCCGACCCGCTGCGCGGCGTGGAGGTCATCGCCGTCCGCACGACGCTCGCGTCGCTGGACGACAAGCCGCTGGACGCGCACGACGCCTACCTGCGGCTGCACCTCATCAGCCACCGGCTCGTGAAGCCGCACGGCCTCAGCCTCGACGGCGTCTTCGGACTGCTCGCCAACGTCGCCTGGACCAGCCTCGGCCCGGTCGCCGTCGACAGCCTGGAGCAGGTCCGCCTCGCCGCCCGCGCCGAGGGCCGCCACCTCACGGTCACCAGTGTCGACAAGTTCCCCCGCATGACCGACTACGTCGTGCCCAAGGGCGTGCGCATCGGCGACGCCGACCGCGTCCGCCTCGGCGCCCACCTCGCCGAGGGCACCACCGTCATGCACGAGGGCTTTGTCAACTTCAACGCCGGCACCCTCGGCACCTCCATGGTCGAGGGCCGGATCAGCGCCGGCGTGGTCGTCGGCGACGGCTCCGACATCGGCGGCGGCGCCTCGATCATGGGCACCCTCTCCGGCGGCGGCAAGCAGACCATCTCCCTGGGCGAGCACTGCCTGCTCGGCGCGGAGGCCGGCATCGGCATCTCCCTCGGCGACGACTGCATCGTCGAGGCCGGCCTGTACGTCACCGCCGGCACCCGCGTCACACTGCCCGACGGCAAGGTCGTCAAGGCGCTGGAGCTCTCCGGCGTCACGAACCTCCTCTTCCGCCGCAACTCCACCACCGGAGTCGTCGAGGCACTGCCGAGGTCCGGCTCCTGGGGCGGCCTCAACGAGGCCCTCCACAGCCACAACTGAGCCGCGCCTCCCGCGCCCGGGTCGCCCCGGGCGCGGGAGACCGGGCCTCGCGTCGGGCGTGTCGATCACGGCGCTAGATTGTCGGCATGGGTGATCTCGCCACCGGGCTGCGGTACTTCGCGCGTGGTCAGCGATGGATGGTCGGGCACGGCAGGCTGTACGCCTTCTGCCTCATCCCCGCGCTGATCGCGCTGGTCCTCTACCTCGCCGCGCTTGTCGCGCTCGCGTTCCACGTCGGGGACTTCGCGGCCTGGGCCACCCCGTTCGCCGCCGACTGGAGCGACGGCCCGCGCGCGACCCTGCGTGTGAGCCTCGCCATACTGCTCTTCCTCTTCGGGCTGCTGCTCGCGCTGATCACCTTCACCGCTGTCACCCTGCTGATCGGCGACCCGTTCTACGAGGCGCTGTCGGAGAAGGTCGACGAGGAGGCCGGGCCCGTCCCCGACGCCCCCGACCTGCCGCTGTGGCGGGAGCTGTGGATCTCGCTGATCGACAGCGCCCGGGTGCTCGGCCGGGCGCTGCTGTTCACCGTGCCGCTCTTCCTGCTCGGCTTTGTGCCGTTCATCGGGCAGACGGTCGTGCCGGTGCTGGGCTTCATGGTCTCCGGCTACTTCCTCACCGTCGAGCTCACCTCCGTCGCGATGCGGCGCCGGGGCGCCGACCTGCACCGGCGGCTGGCGATGCTGCGGGCCCGGCGCGGGCTGGCCTGGGGCTTCGGGACGCCGCTCGCGGTGTGCTTTGTGGTGCCGTTCGTCGCGGTGTTCCTGATGCCGGGGGCGGTGGCCGGGGCGACGCTGCTGACCCGGGAGATGTTCGGGGAGAACGTCACCGACGAGCGGGCCCCGGCCGGCGTCTGAGGCTGGGCCCGCACGCGGTGTTCTCAGCCGCCCATCGTCCGGCGCAGGGCGGTCACCAGACGTTCGACGACGTCCGCGCCGGCTGGGAGCAGTGGGCCGCGTACGGGGCCGCCCGGCAGGCCGGCGGCGCCGTAGAGCGCCTTGACGGCCACCGTGCCGGGCACGGCCCGCATCGCGTCCAGCAGCGGGAGCAGTGCCTGGTGGCGCTCCCTCGCCGTGCCGACGTCCCCGGCGTCGAACGCGTCCAGCATCTCCCGGACCAGCGGCCCGGCGACGTGCGCGACGGTGCTCACCGCGCCGGCCGCGCCGATCGCCCGCAGCGGCAGGATCTCCTCGTCGGCCCCGGCGTAGAGGGCCAGTCCCGTCTCGGCGATGGTGCGTCCCGCGCCCAGCAGGTCGTGGGAGCAGTCCTTGACCCCGGCCACCTTCGGGTGCTCGGCCAGCCGGCGCAGCGTCTCCGGGGTCAACGCCGTGCCGGCACCGGTCCGTTCGGGGATGTCGTAGAGCAGCACCGGGAGCGCCGTGGCGTCGGCGACGGTCGCCAGGTGGTGGGCGACCATCTCCTGTGTCGGCCGCGAGTAGTACGGGGTGACGACCAACAGGCCGTGCGCGCCGGCCTCCTCGCTCGCCCGGGCCAGTTCGACCGTGTGCCGGGTGTCGGCGGAGCCGACCCCGGCGGTCACGGTCGCCCGGTCGCCGACCTCCGCCAGCACCGCCCGCAGCAGCGCCAGCTTCTCGGCGTCGCTGGTGGTGACCGACTCACCCGTGGTGCCGTTCACCACCAGCGCGTCGCAGCCGCCCCGGTCGACCAGGTGCGCAGCCAGGCGGCGGGCGCCGGGGAGGTCCAGCGCCCCGTCGTCGCCGAACGGAGTGATCATCGCGGCCGCCAACCGGCCGAAGGGTCCCGAACTCATGCGGTGAGTCTGGGACCCCCGGGCGGTTTATGTCCACTTAGCGGTGCCGGCGCCGAAGGTTCAGCATCGCTAAGTCGTCGGCCCTACGGGACGAAGCGCAGGATCTGAGGGTCGTGGTCGCTGGCCTGGTCCGCGAACTCGGCGTTGGTGTGCACGATGTCGTAGTCGAACCGCTTGATGCCCGGCGAGACCAGCGTCTGGTCCAGCACCTGCGAGTTGCCCTGGAACACGTACGTGTAGCGGTCGTTCTTCGGCAGCGAGAACACCGCGCTGCGCAGCACCCCGCCGGCGGTGAGGGTCTTGGTGGTCTCGGAGAACTCGAAGTCGTTGATGTCGCCGAGTACCACAACCCGCGCCTTGCGCTCCACGCTCAGCACGTCCTTCACAAACGTGTTGACCGCCGTCGCCTGGAGGTGGCGCTGGGTCTCCGAGGAGCGGTTCGGCGGCTGGAAGCGGCCGTGCAGCGGCTGGTCGCCGCCCTTGGAGTTGAAGTGGTTGGCGACCACGATGACCGGCTTGCCCCGGAAGGCGAACTCCATCGCCAGCGGCTTGCGGCTGTTGTTCCACGCCGCGTTGCCCGGGTCGACGCGGCCGGGGGAGTGGGTGAGCGCCGCCTTTCCGCGCAGCTTCACCACACCCGTCGCCGTGGTCGCGTCTCCGCCGGGCCGGTCGGTCGCCGCGACCCGGCGGGGGTTGAAGAGGAACACGTTGCGGATGTTGCCGCCCGGCTGGCCGCCGTCCATCTTGTCCTGCGGGTCGATGCCGCGCCACTCGTAACGGGGGCCACCGGCCGCCGCGATGGCGTCCGTGAGCTTCCGCAGTGTCTGGTCGGCGGCCACCGTGCCGTCGTCCTTCGGGCCGTTGTTGTCCTGGATCTCCTCCAGCGCCACGATGTCGGGGGAGGCGAGGCTGTTCACGATGCCCTCGGCGAGGCGGTCGAACTTGCTCTGCGGGTTGCCCGGGTGCAGGTTCTCCACGTTGTACGTGGCCACCGCGAGCTCCTTCGCGCGCTGCGGCCTGGTCCGCTCCGGCTCAAGGCCGCGCCGCTCCACCGTGCCCAGCTCCCGCGCCACGATGTGGTAGCCGCCGAACTCGTCGTAGTCCAACGGGCCCTCGGTACGGCCGCGCAGCACGTCGCCCACGTCGGCGGTGGGGAACGGCTGCTGGGCCAGCGGCGTCAGGCTCTCGATCTTCAGCCGGCCGCTGTTGGGGGAGTCGTACGAGCCGTAGACCGCGCCGCCGCGCGCCGACGGGTTCTCCTTCGGCTTCACCGTCACCCACAGCTCCGCGTACGGCGTGCTGGGGCCGATCACCCGGCTGTCGCCGATCCGGACGTTCATGCCTTCGAGGGACTCCCAGAAGTCCAGCGCGTAGCGGTGGGGCTGGAGCCGCCGGCCCTCGATGGTGCCGGCCTCGTCGCCCTTGGGCGCGTAGCGGTCGGGCACCTTGTCGGCGTCGATCACGACCGGCTCCGGCAGCGGGTTGCCCGACGACACGACGGTAACCTGCGGACGCGATATCTGGGTGATGGTCTGGTTCGCCGAGTTCAGCCCGCCCGGACGGTACTCGCCGACCGTGCCGCCGACCAGCACCGAGTCGCCGACCTTGACGGTCGGCGCGGAGCTGGTGAACACAAAAAGCCCCTCGCTGGTGGCCGGGTCGTCGTCCGGCTGCTCGCTCTGGATCCAGAAGCCCCGCGAACCGTAGGTGCGCACACCGGTGACGATTCCCGCCACGTCCTTGACGGTCGTACCGAGCAGCGGGGACGTCCGGGTGTCGCCCTGGATGTCGTGGATGCGGACCTCGCCGGCCGTCCCGGTGTCCGAGCCGACCGCCGCCTGGGCGTTGACGATGAGCAGGGTCGAGGTGAGCGCGGCCGCGGTGAGTGCGCACAGGGCCGCGGTGTGACGAGTGGTCAAGGGTCCCTCCGGGGGAGGTCGAACGCCGGATGGTGGGGGAGACGTGCCGGTCGGTCCGGTCGGCACGGCTGGTTACTTGCGCGTTTCTACGCGCGTAAAGGTTGCCGAGCGGAGAGGGCTTGTCAAGGGACGACAGCAGACTCACCGCTGAAGAACGGGTGAACCGGGCGGAGTCGGGGCCGACCCGTCTAGGCTGGGACAGCGCCCGCGGCGCTATCCCAGCTGTCTCTGATACACAGCTGACGCTGCCGACGAAC
>NZ_WMLF01000030.1 GCF_014156695.1 Streptomyces durbertensis
TAGTAGGGTGGGGCGCAATGCACTCGCGGGAGCCCGGCGGACCGGGCTGAGAGGGAGGCTGGCGGCCTCCGACCGTAGGAACCTGATCCGGGTCATTCCGGCGAAGGGAGGAGCCGAGTACCCATGCGTGTCTGCGTGATCGGTGGCGGTGTCATCGGCCTGGTGACGGCCTGGCGGGCCGCCCAGCGAGGAGTACGGGTCCAGGTGGTGGACCCGGAACCGGGCCACGGCGCCGCCCGGGTGGCGGCCGGAATGCTGGCGGCCGTCACCGAACTGCACTACGGCGAGGAGACGTTGCTCTCGCTGAACCTGGAGTCCGCCCGCCGCTACCCGGAGTTCGCCGCCGAACTCGCCGAGGCGAGCGGCCGGGCCGCCGACCCGTCCGTCGTCGGCTACCGGGCCTGCGGCACGCTCGCCGTGGCGTTGGACGCCGACGACCGGGCGCACCTGCGGGAGCTGCACGCCCTCCAGAACCGCTGCGGCCTCGACTCCCAGTGGCTGACCGGCCGCGAGTGCCGGCGGCTGGAGCCGATGCTGGCGCCCGGGGTGCGCGGCGGGCTGCGGGTGGACGGCGACCACCAGGTCGACCCCCGACTGCTGGTGGCCGCGCTGCTGCGCGCCGCCGAGCGGACCGGGGTGGAGTTCGTCCGCGTCCGGGCCGAGGGGCTGCGCACGGACGGCGGACGGGCGACGGGCGTGGTCCTGTCGGACGGGCGGGAGCTGGCCGCCGACCGGGTGGTGCTGGCCGGTGGCAGCGAGAGCGGCCGGCTGGCGGGCCTACCGGCGGACGTGGTGCCGGCGGTACGGCCGGTGAAGGGCCAGGTACTGCGGCTGCGGATGCCGGCCGGCGCCGCGTACGGGCGCTTCCTGTCCCGCACGGTGCGGGCCGTGGTGCGCGGCGGCGCGCTCTATCTCGTTCCGCGCGAGAGCGGGGAGCTGGTCGTCGGCGCCACCAGCGAGGAGCTGGGCTGGGACACCACGGTGACCGCCGGCGGCGTCTACGAGCTGCTGCGCGACGCCCACGAGCTGGTGCCGGGCATCACCGAGCTGCCGCTGGTGGAGACGTGCGCGGGACTGCGGCCCTGCTCCCCGGACAACGCGCCGCTGCTGGGCGCCACCGCGCTGCCGGGCCTGCTGCTGGCCACCGGCCACCACCGCAACGGGGTGCTGCTGGCGCCGGTGACCGGCGACGCGCTGGCCGCCGCGCTGGTGGACGGTGAACTGCCGCCGGTGGCGGCGCCGTTCACCCCGCTGCGGTTCGCGGGAGCCGGCGGCAGCGGCGACCGGGCCGGGGCCGTGCGCGTCGGCGCCGCGAGCAGGCAGGAGGAGACGGTATGAGGATCCGGGTGAACGGCGAGGAGCGGCCTGCGCGGGAGGGGACGTCCCTGGCGGAACTGGTCGCCGGCCTCACCACCGCGACCAGCGGGGTGGCCGCCGCCGTCAACGAGAGCGTCGTCCCGCGCAGCGCGTGGGCGAGCACGGCACTGAGCGACGGGGACCGCGTGGAGGTCCTCACCGCCGTACAGGGAGGCTGAGCACGATGACGGCTGAGACGGCTGACACGACCGAGACGGCAGCGTCCACGGCGGCCGCGACCGCCGAGGAACCGCTGGTGCTCGGCGGGCACCGCTTCGACTCCAGGCTGATCATGGGCACCGGCGGCGCGCCGAGCCTCGAGGTGCTGCGCCACGCGCTGAACGCCTCCGGCACCGAGCTGACCACCGTGGCCATGCGGCGGCTCGACCCCGGGGTGCGCGGCTCGGTGCTGTCGGTGCTGACCGAGCTGGACATCGCGGTGCTGCCCAACACCGCCGGCTGCTACACCGCCGGCGAGGCGGTCCTCACCGCCCGGCTGGCCCGCGAGGCGCTGGGCACGGACCTGGTCAAGCTGGAGGTCATCGCCGACGAGCGCACCCTGCTCCCCGACCCGGTCGAGACGCTGGACGCCGCCGAGACGCTGGTCGACGACGGTTTCACCGTGCTCCCGTACACCAACGACGATCCCGTTCTCGCCCGGAAGCTGGAGGACGTCGGCTGCGCGGCCGTCATGCCGCTGGGCTCGCCCATCGGCTCGGGCCTGGGCATCCGCAACCCGCACAACTTCCAGCTGATCACCGAGCGGGCCGGGGTCCCGGTCATCCTCGACGCCGGAGCGGGCACCGCCTCGGACGTGGCGCTGGCGATGGAGCTGGGCTGCGCGGCGGTGATGCTCGCCTCGGCGGTGACCCGGGCGCAGGAGCCGGTGCTGATGGCGCGTGCGATGCGGCACGCGGTGGAGGCCGGCCGGCTGGCGGCGCTCGCCGGCCGCATCCCCCGCCGGCACTTCGCGCAGGCGTCCTCCCCGACGGAGGGTGTCGCCCACCTCGATCCGGAGCGGCCCGCCTTCTCCTGAGCACGCGGCCGCCCGGGCGGGGTGTCGCCGACGTGTCACCGTTGTGCTTCAGTGGGCGCTCTCGGGCGCCCTGCCCGGCGTCGGCGGCCCTACCGGCTCGTACACTCTGCTGCTGTGGATGCGACCCTTCAGGACCCCCTCGTCGGCCAGACGCTCGACGGCCGGTACCGCGTGGCGGCGCGGATCGCCGTGGGCGGTATGGCCACGGTGTACCGGGCGACGGACACCAGGCTCGACCGGGTGGTCGCGCTCAAGGTCATGCATCCCGCGCTCGCCGCCGACACCGCGTTCGTCGAGCGCTTCATCAGGGAGGCCAAGTCGGTCGCCCGGCTGGCGCACCCGAACGTCGTCGGGGTGTTCGACCAGGGCACCGACGGCACCTACGTCTACCTCGCGATGGAGTACATCGAGGGCTGCACCCTCCGCGACCTGCTGGGGCGGCGCGGCGCGCTGAGCCCCCGGGCCGCGCTGGACGTGCTGGAGCCGGTGCTGGCCGCGCTCGGCGCCGCGCACCGGGCCGGCCTCGTGCACCGGGACGTCAAGCCGGAGAACGTGCTCATCGGGGACGACGGCCGGGTGAAGGTCGCCGACTTCGGGCTGGCCCGCGCGGTGGACGCGCAGACGGCCGCGTCGACGACGTCCGTCATGGGCACCGTCTCCTACCTGGCGCCCGAGCAGATCGAGGACGGCAGCGCCGGCACCCCGGTCGACGTCTACGCCTGCGGCGTGATGCTGTTCGAGACGCTGACCGGCGCGAAGCCGCACACGGGCAGCACGCCCGCGCAGATCCTCTACTCCCACCTCAACCGGCCGGTGCCGCCGCCGTCGTCCCGGGTGCCGGGGCTGGCCCTCGCGCTGGACGGGCTGGTGGAGCGCGCCACCGACCGCGACCCGGCCCGGCGCCCGGCGGACGCCGTCGAGCTGCTGCACGACCTGCGTACCGTCCGCGCGGACCTGACCGACGCCGAGCTGGACGCCGAGCCGCCGAGCCGCGCGGACGACAAGGCGCCCGCCGAGGACCCCGAGCACGCCGAAGGCGCCGAGGAGGCCGCCGCCCCGGAGAGCGGCGACGGCACCGACCCCGGCTCCGAGCCGACCAGGCGCGGCGTCAAGATGACAAAGGGCGCGGACGACGGGGTCACCGAGGTGATCCGGCGGCCGCTGCCCGAGGCGCGCGCGGAGCACACGAGCGTGCTGCCGCCGCTGCCCGCCGACCCGCCGCCGGCCGGTCCGCGCGGGCCGCGTGCCCTGCTGGAGGGCCGGCGGCGGCTGCTGGCGCTGGTCGGCGCGGTGCTGCTGGTGCTCGGCATCGGCACCGGTGTCTGGTACATCAACTCCGGCCAGTTCACCCAGACCCCCAGCGTGCTGCGGCTGCCGCAGGCCGACGCCGAGCGCACGCTGACGGAGGCCGGGCTGCGGGTGCGGGTCACCCAGGAGTTCAGCACGACCGTCGACCGGGGCCTGGTGATGGCCAGCGACCCCGGACCCGGCGACCGGGTGCGGGGCAACGCGACGGTCACCATCACCGTCTCCAAGGGACCCGAGCTGGTGAAGGTGCCGAAGGTGCGGGACCTGCCGCTGGCCGAGGCCCGCAAGCGGCTGCGGGATGCCGGGCTGGTGCCCGCCACCGTCAGCCGCGCCTTCGACGACGAGGTGGCGCGCGGCGCCGTCGTCTCCACCGACCCGAAGGCCGGCAGCTCGCTGCGGCCCGGCCGGGCGGTGTCGCTGGTGGTCTCCAAGGGCGAGCGCCTGGAGGTGCCGACGGTCACCGGGCTGCCGGCGGCGGAGGCCCGCGAGGCCCTGACCGGCGCCGGCTTCAAGGTGAAGGTGGCCGCCGAGCGGGTGCACTCCGAGCGGAAGCCGGGCGAGGTGGTCCGGCAGTCCCCCGAGGCGGGCGCCACCGGCGCGCGCGGCGACACGGTGACCCTGACGCTCTCCAAGGGCCCGGAGATGGTGACCGTCCCGGACGTCGTCGGCAAGGACGAGGACGAGGCCGTCAGGCTGCTGAAGGCCGCCGGCTTCGACGTCACCGTCCGGCGCGTCTTCTTCACCGGCTCGGTCTTCAGCCAGTCCGTGGACGGCGGCGAGCAGGCCGCGAAGGGCTCCTCGATCACCATCTGGGTGCGCTGACACCCGCCGCCCGGCGCGGTCCGCGCCGGGCGGCCCGACCCGCTGACGGTGAGTGCTTCCGCAACGTCTCATCGTGAGACCGGGGTACCCCCGCTGTGATCCCGGGCATAGGGCGCACATCACCTACGAGCGGGATTAGTGGCGTCTGTCCGGTTCTTCCCCTTGGCAGACCGGGTGATTCCGGACGCGTTCCCACTAGCGGGCGTAGTACGTCACACCTTTGCCACGCGAATTTCCGGCCGCTAACAATTCTCGTCGTCGCACGGCGCCGTGGATCCACCATCGGCGTTCACCGCCGCCCGGCCCAGCGACCCCGAGCACTGTGAGAGGTCCACTTCGCCATGCCCGAGTTCAAGATTCCCCGCCAGCGCCTCGCCGTCACCAAGAGCCAGAAGTTCACCGCGATCGGTGTCGCGGCGGCCGCCGGTGTCGCGAGCCTCGCGATGAGCCTTACCCCGGACAGCACGTCGGAAACCACTCAGGTCCGGGCCGTCGCCGAGCCCGCCGCGCCGGTCCTGCTGCCCGCCGGCATACCCGAGCAGCAGAGCGACCTCGGCCGCCAGCTCGCCGAGGCCGAGAAGCGCGCCTCCACCGAGAAGGAGGCCGCCGAGAAGGCCGAGGCCGCCAAGGCCGTCGCCGCCGCCAAGGCGGAGGCAGCCCGCAAGACCCAGCTCGGCCAGAAGGCCGAGGAGGCCCGCAAGGCCGAGCAGGCCCGCAAGGCGGACGCCGCACGCAAGGCCGAAGCAGCCCGCAAGGCGGAAGCGGCACGCAAGGCCGAGGCCGCCCGCAAGGTCGAGCAGGCCCGCAAGGCGGACGCCGCCCGCAAGGCCGCCGCCGAGCGCAACCAGAAGACCCAGCAGGCCGCCAGCCGTTCCGTGCCGCGCAGCTACCCGAACAACCTGGACGGGTGGATCCGCGAGGCCATGGACATCATGAAGGCCAACAACATCCCCGGCTCGTACCACGGGATCCACCGCAACATCATCCGCGAGTCCAGCGGTGACCCGAACGCGATCAACAACTGGGACATCAACGCCCGCAACGGCGTGCCGTCCATCGGCCTGCTCCAGGTGATCAAGCCGACCTTCGACCACTACCACGTCGCGGGCACCACGAAGAGCCAGTACGACCCGGTCGCCAACATCGTCGCCGCCTGCAACTACGCGGCCGACCGCTACGGCTCGATCGACAACGTCTTCAGCGCCTACTGACCGGCCCGGCGCGCCCCCGCCCGGCACAGCCGGGCCCCCTTCACGACGGCCGGCCGGCGGACCTGCTCCGCCGGCCGGCGTCGGCGCCTGGCACCCTTGGAGCTGTGAACCCCTCCCCCATCGACCCGGTCGCTCCGGCCGTCCGGCGCAATCCCGTGGGCGGCCACGTCCCCGTCGCGGGCGGCCTCGCCGCCACCGGGCTGTCGTACGCCGCCACACTGGAGGCGGAGGCCGTCCAGGTCTTCGTGGCCAACCCGCGCGGCTGGGCCACCCCGCCCGGCGACCCCCGCCAGGACGAGGCGTTCCGCGCCGAGTGCGCCGCCACGCCCCTGCCGGCCTTCGTCCACGCGCCCTACCTGATCAACTTCGGTTCGCACTCCCCCGAGACCGCCACGCGGTCGGTCGTCTCGATGCGGCACTCGCTGCGGCGCGGCCGTGACATCGGCGCGGCCGGCGTGGTCGTGCACACCGGGTCGGCGACCGGCGGCCGCACCCGCGAGGTCGCCCTGGCGCAGGTCCGCGAGCTGGTCCTCCCCCTGCTGGACGAGCTGACCCACGACGACGACCCGTGGCTTCTGCTGGAGCCGACCGCCGGCCAGGGCTCCTCGCTGTGCTCGCTCGTGGCGGACCTCGGCCCGTACTTCGACGCCCTCGACCACCACCCGAAGCTGGGCGTCTGCCTGGACACCTGCCACGTCTTCGCCGCCGGCCACGACCTCGCGGCCCCCGGCGGGACCAAGCTGCTGCTCGACGAGCTGGTGTCCGTCACCGGAGGCGGCCGGCTGAAGCTGATCCACGCGAACGACTCCAAGGACGTCGCGGGCGCGCGCAAGGACCGGCACGCCAACATCGGGGCCGGTCACATCGGCGCGGAACCGTTCGCGGAGCTCTTCCGCCACCCGGAGACGGCGGGCGTGCCGCTGGTCATCGAGACGCCGGGCGGCCCGGAGGGCCACCAAGCGGACGTCCTGCACCTCAAACGGCTGCGCGAGTCGGCACACCCGGCCTGAGACCGGGGCGGGCTCAGAGCTCCGGGCCCTCGCCGGCCTTCTCCTGGTAGGAGTAGCGCTGCTCCCGCCACGGGTCGCCGATGTTGTGGTAGCCGCGCTCCTCCCAGAAGCCGCGCCGGTCGGCGGTCATGTACTCCACGCCGCGCACCCACTTCGGCCCCTTCCAGGCGTACAGGTGCGGCACGACCAGCCGGACGGGGAAGCCGTGCTCGGCGGTCAGCAGCTCACCCGCGCGGTGCGTCGCGAAGAGCGTGCTCTCGGCGTCGAAGTCCGACATCCGCAGGTTGGAGCTGAACCCGTACTCGGCCCACACCATGACGTGGGTGGCCTCCGGCGCCGGCGGCGCCAGCTCCAGCACGGTACGGGCGGGCACCCCGCCCCACTCGACGTCCAGCATGCTGAACTTGGTGACGCAGTGCAGGTCGCCGGTGACCGTCTCGTACGGGAGGGCGCTGAACTCCTCGTGCGTCCAGCAGTGCTTGTCACCGTCAGCGGTGGCGCCGAAGACGCGGAACTCCCAGCGGTCCGGACGGAACCGGGGCACCGGCCCGTAGTGGGTGACCGGCCAACCCCGCTGCCGCCGCTGCCCCGGCGGTAGCTGCGCGTGCCCTGTCCCCTCACTGTCCGGATGACCCATGAATCCATGGTGACAGACCGCACGGGGTGCTCCGCACCACGCCGGACACCCGACGGCGCACACCCCCGCACAAGGGGTGAATCACCTCAAAAGAAGGGCAAATTCGGTAAGCCTGGTCTTACTGGACGTGATCCACGTCTCAGTGCGAAGATGCGGCGCACAGTAACCTCCCGAGCGTTCCGGAAGGAGCCCGCAGCTATGCAGGGCGACCCCGAGGTCATCGAATTCCTCAACGAGCAGCTGACCGCCGAACTCACGGCGATCAACCAGTACTTCCTGCACGCCAAGATGCAGGAGAACAACGGCTGGACGAAGCTCGCGAAGTACACCAGGGCCGAGTCCTTCGACGAGATGAAGCACGCGGAGACGCTGACCGACCGCATCCTCTTCCTCGACGCGCTCCCCAACTACCAGCGGCTGTTCCACGTACGCGTCGGCCAGACCGTGACGGAGATGTTCCAGGCCGACCGCCAGATCGAGGTCGAGGCCATCGACCGGCTCAAGCGCGGCATCGAGGTCATGCGCGCCAAGGGCGACATCACCTCGGCGAACATCTTCGAGGACATCCTGGCCGACGAGGAACACCACATCGACTATCTCGACACCCAGCTGGAACTGGTGGAGAAGCTCGGCGAGCCGCTGTACATCGCCCAGCTGATCGAGCAGCCGAGCAGCTGAGAGGCGCCGCCGTCAGGCGGCGGCGGCAGCGCTCACCGGCGCGGCCTCGCCGCGTGCGACCGACCCACCCATGGTCGGCACCGTCACGGCCGGCACCAGGCCGCCCGTACGGGCGGGCGGCTCGGCGGCGTCCTGCACCAGCGCGGCGGCGGTGTCCGGCGCGCTCTGCTCCCGCTTGGCGCAACCCCTGCCGAGCAGGCCCTGGATACGCCGCACACAGGAGCCGCAGTCCGTCCCGGCCTTGGAGGCGGAGGCTATCTGCCGGGGCGTACAGGCCCCGGCCGCCGCGTGCTCACGGACCTGCTGCTCGGTGACGCCGAAGCAGGAGCATATGTACACGCGGTTTCACCTCCACTGGGGACTGACGCTGAGGTTAACCTAACCTTACCCTCGCCCACCAGGGGGTAGTCGTGCCCCAGGGGCGCGGATCCCTGTGATCCGCGCCCCAGATCATTTCCAGCGGCGACCCGTCACCCGAGCGCCCCGACACGATGGGCGAACGCCCGCACCCCGGGAAGCGTGCGATCGTGCCGCATCAGGCCTCCGGCCATGACGCGAACGGACCCGCGCCGAACCTCCTCCGGCGCCGCGCGCTCGGCGGCAAGCAGCGCCCGGTAGCACCGGTCCGGCTTCCCCCACTGGCTGAAAGCTCGGGCTACATCGATCCAGTACCGGGCCCGCCGCTCCGCGCTGGGCAAACCGGCCGGATCAACGCGCCGGGCGTGCTCGATCGCCTCCCCCGCGTCTCCCAGCAGGTAGCTGACCGATACCTGGTGCAGGACCACCTGGCTCGGCCCGCCGTGATCGAGCCGACCAGCGATCGCCGCAGCCTCGGCAATGAGGCCCTGCGCGGTGTCCCGGTCTCCTTGCTTCGCCGCCGTGTAGGCGGCGGTGGCGTACAGGTCGCCCTGAACCGAGAGCCGCTCGGCGACATCAACGTTCCGGCCGCCGCCCAGCTCCTGAGCCGCCGCAACCGCGATATCGACGGCCCGGTCATAGCGGCCCCGGCGGCGCCAGGTGGAGGACACCATGCGGTGGGCCTCGGCCACGGTGACGGCGTCCGCGCCACCGAGGGCTGCGCTGAGAGCCCGATCGGCGGTGACGGGAGCCAGCCCGTCCTCGCCGAGCTTGATACACAGCCGGGTCGCGATGCTGTACAGCTTGGCGACCGCAGTCGCCGCCTGCTCAGGGCGTCCCTGGGAACCGAGCGACTCGGCGAGCGCGATCCGCGCCGAAAGGGCACGGGAGAGGGCGTCGTAACGGCAGGCGCTGAAGTCCGCCCGAGACGCGCGCACCGCCGCAGCGACGGCGGACGGGGTCGGCTCCGCCGCGCGAGCGGCGGCTGGAGAACCAAGGACCGTGCCGGTAGTGGCTGCGGCCAAAGCTGCCAGGAGTTCTCGGCGTCGCAACGGGTCGTCCTCCTCTTCGTTGAACAGGACGTGCGGGCCAACTCTAGTGGCCGGCACGGTCATGGTTGCGGCTCTGCTGCTGGGCGCGAGCGGCGTAGCGCATCAGGTAGTGGGTGCTCTTCGCGAGGGAACGCAGGAGGCTGGCCGGGTCGGCGGGCCGCTGGTCGTCGCGCGCGAGGGCACGGGCGTGGTCGACCGTGGCGGTCGCGATGTCCCTGGCGTGGGTGTCCGCGAGGCCTCGCGCGGCGCCTCCGCCGGGTCGGCCAGCAGGGTGATGTAGGAGCGCAGCCGTCTGCGGACCTCGTCTGCGGCGGGGCCGGTCGACCGGCCCTGCGCGAGCGCGAGCGCCAGATCGACGTCCCGTCCCATGTCCTGCCACGTGGGCGGCGGGGGCTCGGCCACGCCGGTCACCGCCCGCTCTCCTCGGCCGCGTCGTCCCGGCCGTCCTTGTTGTCGGCGGCGGCGCAGCGGGAGAGGAAGAGCTCCCAGCCGTGGGCGGCGCGGGCGAGGAGTTCGGCGGAGGGCTGCTCCGGGTGCAGGCCCGCGCCGGGGACGCGGAGCGGGAGCTCGGGACGCTCGGGAGTGCGACGGTCTGAAGTACGACGGTCGGAGGTGCTCTCCGGGTTGGTCATGGAGGTCTCAGCCTTGATCGGTGGGTTCGCCCGCCCGGACGAGCGGAGCGCTGTCATCGTTCAGTCAACGCGCGACAGCGCCCCGTAACTGGCACATTTTGTGACAGTTACGGGGCGCTGTGTGACACCGACGGGTCAGAGCTGGAGGCCGCACCAGGAGGCGTAGCCGATGAGCGTCTCGGGGGTGCGGCGAGTGGCGCGCACGAGTCCGGCCACCGTCTCCCGTACACCGGGGTGGTACTTGGCCTGCTGGGGGGCGACCTTCCGGGCGGTGAGGAGAGAGGCGAGCGCGGCGTCCGTCTTCCCGGTCCAGAGCTGGGAGCGGGCCGTGTCGATCCAGAAGTGTCCGAGCCGGTCGGGGAAGTAGTCCTTCGGGGGCCGCACCTGCTTGGCCAGTTGCAACGACTGGGCGTGGTTGCCCAGTTCCATCTCGATCGACGCCGCGTGGATCGCGACGTTCGTCGGCCCGAACGACTGGATGTGGGCGCCGTCTCCGGTTCCGCCGACGACCTCCCTGCTCAACCGGTCGGCCATCTCGCGGGCTTCGGCGAGCTCGCCCCGGGCGGTGTCGCCGTCGCCCTGCCTGGTGGCGAGCATCGCCGCCCGCAGGTGCAGGTTCCCGGCCGAGCACAGTGCCGGTACCTCCCTGGCCCGCACGCCCGCTTCGATTCCTTCACGCGCCTTGGCGATGATCTTCCGTCCGACCTCGTGCCTGCCGGTGGCGAACGTGGCGTAGGCCCGCATGTAGCCGTACAGGCTCATGAGGTAGGGATCGCCGGCCCGTTGGGCGGAATAGTCCATGCGGGCCAGCAGCAGTGACACCAGGTCCGACAGACCGAGGCCGTAGGCCACGTCGTAGGCCGACCGGTATACGTGGACCAGGCTGCGGTGCGCCTCTTCGCCGGCGCGGCCGGTCGCTGTCTGCGACACCTGGACCAGCTCGTCGATGAGCGGCGGCGCCATGGCGGCGATCCTGCCGAAGTTCGCCCCGCGCCGGGCGAGAAGAACGCTGTGCACGTCTGCGGCGATCTCTGCCTGGCCGCGCACAGGCAGCTCGTCGAGGGGGAAGTCGAAGTTGTCGAGACTGGCACGGAGGTCCGCCAGAGGTCCGTCGAGACGGTCCCGGGCCTGATCGGCTCGGTACGGCTGCCCGGTGAACGTCGTCACGGGAACGCCCATCGCCCTCGCCACCGCCGCGATCAGCGACGCGGACGCGGGGCGGCGGCCCTGCTCGACCTTGACAAGAAGCGAGTACGACACCGCCGCCCTTGTGGCGAGCTGCTTCTGTGTCAGGCGGTGCAGACGGCGATAAGCGGCGATCCGTGCCCCCGTGCCAATGTCGGTCGGTGTGGGCATACTGGCTCCGTCCTCGCGTGGTTGTCTACCTGGGACGGTACCCGCCAACAGGAGGCGTGAGTACGGCGTTTGCTCCGCTCACACAGGCCGCTGCGCCGGAAGGGGAAACCGATGACAGACCGCGAGACGTTCGAGGTTGAGGTGCTGGGGCGTGTGGTCGGTGGGCGCGTTGAGCCGACCGACGACTACTGGGGCGGGACCCAGGCGATCATCCGGCTCGACGACGGCCGGTTCACCTCGGAGGCCACGAAGGGCCTGGAGGAGTTCTCCCACCTGGAGGTCGTGTTCCGGTTCCACCTGACGGATCCCACGGACCTCAACCTCGGGGCGCGGCGCCCGCGCGACAATCCCGACTGGCCGGAGGTCGGGGTGTTCGGGCATCGCAACATGCGGCGGCTGAACTGGCTCGGCGTCTCGCGGTGCCGGCTGGTGAAGGCCGACGGGCTCGATCTTCACGTCGAGGGGCTGGACGCCGTCGACGGCACGCCCGTGCTGGAGGTGAAGCCGTGGTTCGCCGAGATGGGACCTCGTGGCGAGGTCCGCCAGCCCGAGTGGGTCCAGGCGATGCTGGGCGACTACTACGCGCCCGGCAAGAAGTAGACGTGCCGCAGGGCGCGGATCGGGGGATCCGCGCCCTGCGGCGTCGTGCGGGGTGTCGGCCCTGACGGGCCGGTAGGCCCTACTGGTGGCGGTACATCTCCGCGACCAGGAAGGCCAGGTCCAGGGACTGGCTGCGGTTGAGGCGCGGGTCGCACGCGGTCTCGTAGCGCTGGTGGAGGTCGTCGACGAAGATCTCGTCGCCGCCGCCGACGCACTCGGTGACGTCGTCACCGGTCAGCTCCACGTGGATGCCGCCCGGGTGGGTGCCGAGCGCCTTGTGGACCTCGAAGAAGCCCTTGACCTCGTCGAGCACGTCGTCGAAGCGGCGGGTCTTGTGGCCGGAGGCCGCCTCGAAGGTGTTGCCGTGCATCGGGTCGCAGACCCAGGCCACCTGGGCGCCGGAGGCGGCGACCTTCTCCACCAGGGTGGGGAGCCGGTCGCGGATCTTGTCGGCGCCCATCCGGGTGATGAAGGTGAGCCGGCCCGGGGTGCGGTCCGGGTCGATGCGGTCGATGAGGGTCAGCGCCTCTTCGGGTGTGGTCGTCGGGCCGAGCTTGACGCCCACGGGGTTCTCGATGCGGGAGACGAACTCGATGTGCGCGCCGTCGAGCTGCCGGGTGCGCTCGCCGACCCAGACCATGTGGCCGGAGACGTCGTAGAGCTTGCCGCTGCGGGAGTCGGTGCGGGTCAGCGCGCCCTCGTAGTCGAGCAGCAGCGCCTCGTGGGAGGCGAAGAACTCGACGGTCTTGAACTCCTCCGGGTCCACGCCGCAGGCGTTCATGAAGTTCAGCGCCCGGTCGATCTCCCGGGCCAGCGCCTCGTAGCGCTGGCCGGAGGGCGAGTTCTTCACGAAGTCCTGGTTCCAGGCGTGCACCTGGCGCAGGTCGGCGTAGCCGCCGGTGGTGAAGGCGCGGACCAGGTTCAGCGTGGACGCGGACGCCTGGTACATGCGCTTGAGCCGCTGCGGGTCCGGGTGGCGGGCCTCGGGGGTGAACTCGAAGCCGTTGACGGAGTCGCCCCGGTAGGTCGGCAGGGTGACGCCGTCCCGGGTCTCGGTCGGCTTGGAGCGCGGCTTGCTGTACTGGCCGGCGATGCGGCCGACCTTGACGACCGGCACCGAACCGGCGTAGGTGAGGACGGCGCCCATCTGGAGCAGCGTCTTCAGCTTGTTGCGGATGTGCTCGGCCGACACGGCGTCGAACGCCTCGGCGCAGTCGCCGCCCTGGAGCAGGAACGCCTCACCGCGTGCGACGGCCGCCATGCGCTCCCTGAGCTGGTCGCACTCGCCGGCGAACACCAGCGGCGGATAGGACT
Source organism: Streptomyces durbertensis (assembly GCF_014156695.1). Classification (GTDB taxonomy): domain Bacteria; phylum Actinomycetota; class Actinomycetes; order Streptomycetales; family Streptomycetaceae; genus Streptomyces; species Streptomyces durbertensis. The sequence goes on from NZ_WMLF01000030.1 coordinate 13,370, forward strand.
CGAGCTCGGCTACGACGTCGCGCAGAGCCTTCGAGTCCGGGTAGTCAGGCTGCTGCGCCGCGGGCAGGTCTCGCCAGGTATGGGCACTGGCGTCGGTTTTGGCGTTCACGGTCACGTGCCCAAGGTTACGCCGTCCGTCGGCGTGCTCCGGCAGGCGACCGATTGCTGAGACGGCACGTCCCGGTGACCGGTTCCCCGGCGCCGGCCAGGCGGCCCGGAACGCGACACGCCGGGCGTCCGGAGCGTGGGACACCGTCGCCGTGGTGTCCCGGGCCGGGTAGGGTGACGGCGTGATCGCGCAGCGCACTCTCCGTCAGCACACCACCTGGCTGTGGCCCGCCCTCCCGGCGGCCCACTGACCTGCGCGTTTCCGCGACAGTCCACCACGAGGCCGCCCGAAGGGGCGGCCTTCGGCGTGTGTGCGGCCCCCCTTCGACGGTTGTCACCGAAGGGAAGCAGGCTTATGCCACCGCACCACAGCACCGCCGGTCCGGCGCACGACACCGACCACGACACCGCCGCCGTACTCCGGCGGCTCGGCCGGCCGGACGCGCCGGCGTTCGCGCTGCTGCACCGGCGGGCGCCCGGGCGCGACGAGGGCACGGCCGAGCTGCTGGTCGGCTCGGTCCGGGACGTCGACCGGCTGGCCGACATCCCCACGGACGGGCCGCTGGGCGCGCTTGCCCTCGTCCCGTTCCGGCAGATCCGCGAGCAGGGTCTGACCGCGCACGATGACGGCACCCCGCTGAGCGTGCTGCTGCCGGAGCGCCGGTACGAGCTGCCGGTGACGGATCTCACGGCCGTACTGCCGGACCACCGGGTCGACGTCCGCGAGGAGGGCTTCGACCTGTCCGACGCGGAGTACGAGGCGGTGGTGCGGCGGGTCGTCGCCGAGGAGATCGCCACCGGCGAGGGCGCCAACTTCGTCGTCCGGCGCACGTTCCACGGCGTCGTCGACGGCTACACCCCGCGTGACGCGCTTGCTCTCTTCCGGCGGCTGCTGGCGGAGGAGCGCGGCGCCTACTGGACGTTTGTCGTGCACACCGGGGACCGCACGCTGGTCGGCGCCAGCCCCGAGGCGCACGTCCGGATGACCGGCGGCACGGTCGTCATGAACCCGATCAGCGGCACCCACCGCTATCCGCCGGGCGGCCCGACCGTCGAGGCGCTGCTGGACTTCCTCGCGGACCGGAAGGAGACCGAGGAGCTGTCCATGGTGGTGGACGAGGAGCTGAAGATGATGTGCGCGGTCGGCGACCGGGGCGGGGTGGTCGTCGGGCCGCGGCTCAAGGAGATGGCGCACCTGGCGCACACCGAGTACGAGCTGCGGGGCCGCAGCACCCTCGACCCGCGTGAGGTGCTGCGCCGCACGATGTTCGCCGCGACGGTCACCGGCAGCCCGCTGGAGAACGCCTGCCGGGTGATCCGCCGCCACGAGCGGACCGGGCGCGGCTACTACTCGGGGGCGCTCGCCCTGTTCGGCCGGGACGCGGGCGGCGCGGCCACCCTGGACTCCCCCATCGTCATCCGGACCGCCGAGATCGACGCCGCCGACGGGCGGCTGCGGGTCGGGGTGGGCGCCACGCTGGTGCGCGGCTCCGATCCGGCGGGCGAGGTCGCCGAGACCCACGCCAAGGCGGCCGGGGTGCTGGCCGCGCTCGGCGTGCGCCCGGGCCGCCCGTCACGCGGTCCGGCCGAGCGGCGGCTGGCGGACGATCCGCGGGTGGTGGCCGCGCTCGCCGAGCGGCGTTCGCGGCTGTCGCCGTTCTGGCTGCAACTGCGGGACGGCCTGCCCGCGCCGACCCCGCAGGCCGACGGCGCACCGCGACCGGAGGTGCTGGTGGTGGACGGCGAGGACACGTTCACGTCGATGCTCGCCCATCTGCTGCGGTCGACCGGCGCGGAGGTGACCGTGCTGCGCCACGACAGCCCGGACGTCGAGCGCGTGGCGCTCGCCCACCGGGGCCCGGTGGTGCTGGGGCCGGGGCCCGGTGACCCGACGTGCGCGAGCGACCCGAAGATGCGTCGGCTGCGGCGGCTCGCGGCTCGGCTGCTGGCCGAGCACCGGCACGGGCTGCTCGGCGTCTGCCTCGGCCACGAGCTGATCGCGGCGGAACTCGGTCTGGAGCTGGTGCGCACGGAACGGCCCCGCCAGGGCGCCCAGTGGGAGATCGACTACTTCGGGCGGCGGGAGACGGTCGGCTTCTACAGCTCGTTCGTCGCGCGCTGCGACGACGGCACGGCCGCCGCCCTCGCGGCGCGCGGGGTGGAGCTGAGCCGGGACGACGCGAGCGGTGAGGTGTACGCGCTGCGCGGGCCGGGGGTGGCGGGCACGCAGTTCCACCCGGAGTCGGTGCTCAGCCCCGGCGGCGCGCGGCAGCTCGCCGAGCTGCTGGCGGGCGCGGCCGTCGCCGTCTGACGCTGCCCGTCCTCAACGGCTCGGGCGGTCGGGGTACCCCGGCCGCCCGAGCCGGAGGCGGGGTTCAGCCGAAGAAGATCTCGTTCTCGGCGTAGCGCGCGGCGTCGACGGTACGCGTGCCGGAGACGGCGTCCCGCAGGGGCACCCGCACGATGTCGGTGCCGCGCAGCGCGACCATCGCGCCCCAGTCGCCCTCGTGCACGGCGTCCACGGCGTGCAGTCCGAAGCGGGTGGCGAGCCAGCGGTCGTTCGGGGTGGGGGTGCCGCCGCGCTGGATGTGGCCGAGGACGGTGGTGCGGGCCTCGTGTCCGGTGCGGCGCTCGATCTCCCGGCCCAGCCACTCGCCGACGCCGGACAGTCCGTTCAGCTCCACCTCGCCCTTGGCCGGCACGGCGCTGTCGGAGACCACCACGATCGGCGCGTAGCTGGCCCGGAAGCGGGACTCGACGTACCCGCAGACCCGGTCGATGTCGAAGGGGCGTTCCGGGATGAGCACGCAGTTGGCGCCGCCGGCCAGTCCGGCGTGGACGGCGATCCAGCCGCTGGCCCGGCCCATCACCTCCACCACGAGCACCCGCTTGTGGGACTCGGCGGTGGTGTGCAGCCGGTCGATGGTCTCGGTCGCGACGGTGACGGCCGTGTCGAAGCCGATGGTGTAGTCGGTGCCCTGGATGTCGTTGTCGATGGTCTTGGGCACGCCGACGCAGGGCACGCCCTCCTCGTCGGCCAGCCGGGCGGCGGCCGTGAGGGTGTTGACGCCGCCGAGCACGATCAGCGCGTCGAGTTCGTGCGCGGCGAGCGCGGCCTTCACCCGGCCCGCGCCGCCGGTGCCGGCGAGCGGGTCGGTGCGGGAGGAGCCGAGGATGGTGCCGCCGCGCGGCAGTGTGCCGCGCACCGCCGGGATGTCCAGGGGAATGGTCCGGTCGTCGAGTACGCCGGCCCAGCCGTCCAGGAAGCCGGTGAACGTGTCACCGTGCTCCTGGACGCCCTTGCGGACGATCGCCCGCAGGGCGGCGTTCAGTCCGGGGCAGTCGCTGCCGCCGGTGAGCACTCCGATCCGCATCCTCGTCTCCTCCTCGATGGTCGACGTGTCGTGCGGGGCCGGTCCGGCGGTCGGTCAGCCGTCCAGCCCGCGCTCTATGGCGTACCGCACCAGTTCCACGCGGTTGTGCAACTGGAGTTTGCCCAGCGTGTTCTGCACATGGTTCTGCACGGTGCGGTGCGAGATCACCAGGCGCTCCGCGATCTGCTTGTACGACAGCCCCTTGGCGACCAGGCGCAGCACCTCGGTCTCGCGGTCGGTCAGGCGCGGCGCCTCGGACTCCTCCTCGGTGCGGCGTCCGTCCTCGGCGGCCAGCCGGCGGTACTCGCCGAGTACCAGGCCGGCCAGGCCGGGGGTGAACACCGCGTCGCCGACGGCGGTCCGCCGCACGGCGTCGATCAGTTCCTCCGCGCCCGCCGACTTGAGCAGGTACCCGGTGGCGCCGCTTTTCACCGCCTCCAGCACGTCGGCGTGCTCGCCGCTGGCGGACAGCACCAGCACCCGGGGGCCGCCGCCGGCGCCGACGACCTGCCGGCAGACCTCGACCCCGGGCAGCCCGGGAAGGTTGAGGTCGAGCACCAGCACGTCGGGTTCGGCGGCCCGGGCCCGGCGGACCGCCTGCGGGCCGTCCTCCGCCGTGGCGACCACCTCGAAGCCGGCCGCCGCCAGGTCGCGGGCGACCGCGTCACGCCACATCGGATGGTCGTCGACGACCATCACCCGTACCGGCGTCGGCACGCCGTGCACCTCGCTCATCTCGGTACCCTCAGCTCCACTTCCGTTCCCTGCCCGGGGATCGACACGTACTCGGCGGTGCCGCCGAGTTCGCGCAGCCGTCCCCGGATCGACAGCGACACGCCCATCCGGCCCTCCGACTCGGCGGCGGCCAGTCGGCCCGGCGCGATGCCGGGGCCGTCGTCGCGGACGGTGACCCACACCGCCTCCGGCTCGTCCTCCAGCAGGATCCAGGCGCGGGCGTCCTCGCCCGCGTGCCGTCGGACGTTGTCCAGTGCGGCGGCCACCGCCGCGTCCAGCGAACGCGCGACCGTGCCCGGCACCACCACCGGTGTGCCCGGCCCGCTGAAGCTGACCCGCGTCCCGGCCCGCGCGGCGAGCAACTCGCCGAGATCGCGGGGGGCTTCGGGATCGGCCGGCTGCTCCTCCTCGGCTCCGACGGCGGCGGCAGCGGTCACAGGTGCGGCAGCGGCGGCGATCGAGTGCCGGCCGAGGCCGCCGGCGACCAGGTGGCGCAGGGCGACCTCCTGCTCCCCGGCGAGCCGGCCCAGTTCCGCCGCCTCACCGCCGAGCGCGTCGCCCCGACGCTGCACCATGGCGAGCACCTGGAGCACCCCGTCGTGGATGTCCCTCGCCAGCCGCTCCCGCTCCCGGGCGGCGGCCTCGATGCGCAGCGCCTCGGCCAGGGCCCGCTCGCTGGATCGCGCCACTTCCACGACGTAGCCGATGCCGATGCTGGCGATCGTCACCAGCAGCACGTTGTGCACGGTGTCCCGGGTGAGACCGACCTCCTCGACGACGTTGGCCACGCCGACCACCAGTGAGGCGCCGGCCGCCCAGCGCCAACCGAGCCGGATCGCGAACGCCAGCACCGTGCCGGCCACCCAGACGGACGGCAGCGTCGGGCTCACCTGGGCGTGCGTGTCGGCGACCGGGCTGAGCAGGATGCCGCCGATCGCCACCGTGGAGTCCGCGGCGAGGAAGCGGTTGGTGCAGCGTTCGGCGGAGGAGACCGCCCGCAGCGTGGCGAACGTCCACACGGCGAGGAACGCCAGGTAGACCGCGCCGACCAGGGGGCGGCCGTACGCCTGGTGGAGGTGGTGGTGGAAGAGGAAGACGCCGATGGCGTAGAGCAGGGTGAGCACCCGGTAGCCGGCCAGCGCCCGCCACAGCGGGCGTTCGATGGAGACCGGCTCGTGTGCCGCGTCCGGCTTTGCCATACCGTTCCCCCCGCCCCGCCCTCACTCGCCCGTCGTCCGGGCGCCCCGGTCGCCCATCATGCCAGCGGCCCGCCCCGGCCGGCACCGGCCGCGGTCACTCCTCGCGGCGCTTGGCCGCCTCGGCGAGCTGCCGCTTGGCGGCGGTGGCGTACATGTCGACGTACTCCTGACCGGAGAGCTTCATGATCTCGTACATGACCTCGTCGGTCAGCGAGCGCATGATGAACCGGTCGCCGTCCATGCCGTCGTAGCGGCTGAAGTCCAGCGGCTTGCCGATCCGGATGCCCGGCCGCATCAGCTTGGGCACGACCTTGCCGGGCGGCTGGATCTTCTCGGTGTCGATCATCGCGACGGGGATGACCGGGGCGCCGGTGGCCAGCGCGACGCGGGCGAGGCCGCCGGGCTTGCCCCGGTAGAGCCGGCCGTCCGGGGAGCGGGTGCCCTCGGGGTAGATACCGAACAGCTCACCGCGTTCCAGCACCTCGATCCCGCTCTTGATCGCCGCCTCGGCGGCGCCGCGCGCCCCGGAGCGGTCGACGGGGAGCTGGCCGACGCCCTTGAAGAACGCGGCCGTCAGCTTCCCCTTGACGCCCGGGGAGGTGAAGTACTCGGCCTTCGCCACGAACGTGACCTTGCGGTCGAGGACCGCCGGCAGAAAGAAGGAGTCCGAGAAGGACAGATGGTTGCTCGCGAGGATGGCAGGCCCCTCGGCGGGAACGTGCTCAAGGCCCTCCACCCACGGGCGGAAGGCGAGCTTGAGCGAGTTGCCGATGGACAGCTTCATGGCGCCGTACAACAAGCGGGGGACCTCCTGAGTCTGACGTGCAGAACCTTAACCCGCCCGGCGCGTCCCGCTCCCCGCGCTCCCGTCCGCCCCACGGTCGGGCTACCAGCCGGTCACCCGGCCCGGTAGGTTGGCAGTCCCGCTGTCCCGCGCTTCTTCCACGCCTCCCGAACGGAGATCACGGTGCTGCTTCCCGGGTGCGAGCCGATGTACCACGAGGGATCGACGACCGGTGTGCTGCTGTGCCACGGCTTCACCGGCTCGCCGCAGTCGATGCGCCCCTGGGCGCGGTACCTGGCCGAGCAGGGCCTGACCGTCTCGCTGCCGCTGCTGCCGGGCCACGGCACCCGCTGGCAGGACCTCCAGCACACCGGGTGGCAGGACTGGTACGCGACCGTCGACCGGGAGCTGCGGGTCCTGCTCGACCGCTGCGAGCAGGTCTTCGTCGCCGGACTGTCGATGGGCGGGGCGCTGTCGCTGCGGCTGGCGGCCCGGCACGGCGACGCGATCTCCGGCGTGGTGGTGGTCAACCCGGCGACGACGTTCCCGAAGCTCCAGGGCTACGCGCTGCCGCTGGCGCGCCACCTGGTGACCTCGACGAAGGGCATCGCCAGCGACATCAGGAAGCCGGGTGTCGCGGAGACGGGCTACGACCGGGTGCCGCTGCACGCCGCCTACTCGGCGCGCAACCTGTTCCGGCTGGTACGCGCGGAGCTGCCGCAGGTCACCCAGCCGCTGCTGGTGCTGCACAGCCGCGTCGACCACGTCGTGCCGCCCAGCGACTCCCAGGTGGTGCTGGACAACGTCTCGTCGACGGACGTGACGGAGACGGTTTTGGAGCAGAGCTACCACGTGGCCACACTGGACCACGACGCGGAGCGCATCTTCGCGGACTCGTACGGATTCATCACCCGGCTGGCGACGAGGATGACAGCACGTGACGGAGCGTGAGCAGGGACGCGGCGAGGGCCGTGAGCCACTGGACGAGGAGGCGGCCTGGGCGCAGATCGTCGCCGGCTACGACAAGGAGTCGCCGGACCCGCCCGTCGCCCGCGGCGACGTGACCGAACGGCCGGACGCCGCCGCGCCCGGCCGGGACGGGGAGCGGGACGACGACCCCCTGCGGAAGCGGACCGCGGCTCCCGGCGAGCGTGCGGCCGAGCCCGCCGACGAGCGTCCGGAGGAGGCCGCCGGCGACGGTGACGGCGGCGAGAGGGGCGGCGGTGAGAAGGACGGCGAGGGCGACGGCCGCCCGCCGCAGGTGCGCAGTGTCACGGTGTACGCCGCCGGCACCGGGCCCCGGGACTGGCAGCCCGCCGAACCGCCGGAGGAGGACGACCACTTCGTCCCGCCGGAGCCGCCGCCGCTGCCGAAGCTCGACACCACGTCGAGGTTCGCCTGGCTCGCCGTGCTGGGCGGTCCCGCGCTGCTGTTCGGTTCCGTGCTGCTCGGCCGGTCGATGTCGTGGTGGGTGGTGACCCTGGGCGTCGGCGGCTTCCTGGGCGGCTTCGCCACGCTGGTCGCGCGGATGCGCGACGGCAGGGACGACGAGGACTGGGACGACCCGGGGCGCGGCGCGGTCGTGTGACACGTGGGCCGTTCGCGGCCCCGCAGGGCGACCGGGCAGGCGCGGCGCCCGCGAGACTGCCGGAACCGGGCAATGTGCGCGCCGCCCCCGGGCGGCACAATGGTGCCGACCACACGCGGGCCCGAGGGGCCCGCGCCATCGGGGGACGTCCGGGGGGACACCATGGATCTGCTTCTGCTGCTCGCGTTTTCCACCGTGTCGGCGCTGACCGGCGGGATACTCACCGTCCACCGCCGCCGGGAGCGTGTCGCGGACGGCGGGCGACCGGCCGTCAGCCGGGCACGCGCAGGGCTGCCAGCACCGGCAGGTGGTCACTGGCGGCCCGCAGATCGGCGTCGTTGACCCCCGGCAGTCCGACCGGCACGCCGCAGCCCAGCAGCTCGACGGGCGGCGCGGCGAGCACCGCGTCGATCCGCTGGTGCGGGCGGGCCGGTTCCGAGGTGAACTCGCCACCCCACGGGCGGACGGCCCAGCCGTCCCGCAGCTCTCCGGTCAGCCGTCGGAACGCCCGCCCACCGGGCTTCTCGTTGAGGTCGCCCGCGACCACCGCGCCGATCGGGCCGGCGGGGGCGGCCCGCAGTTCGGCGAGCCGGTCGAGCACCATGCCGGCCTGCCGGTACCGCTCGTCCTTCTGAAGGCTCAGGTGGCAGCTGACCACCGCCAGTCGTGCCGTCCTGCCGAACCGCAGCACGGCCGTGGCGAGGCCCCGCCGGTGCAGCCCGGGGGTGAGCGGCAGCAGCACGTCCTCGGCGCGTTCGACGGCCGGGCGCGGCGAGCTGAGGATCATCGGCCCGCTCGCCGGGGCGCCGCCCGTCACGTACACGAGGCCGCTCAGCCGGGCCAGCCGCCCGGCGGCCTGCCGCCACCGCAGGAAGCGCGGCGCCTCCTGGACGCAGACGACGTCGGGGGCGCAGGCCCGGATCACCCGGGCGAGCGCCCCCACGTCGTCCCGCATCGAGCGGACGTTGTAGCTGAGCAGCCGGACGACGGCGGAGCCGTCGGGCCCGGTGCGTGCGGCGGGCAGGTCGTCGAGCGCTGACATGCCGTCACGCTACGCCGTTCCGGCGGAACCTTCTCCCGGCGCGGGGCGGCACGGTCCGAGGTGGTGGCGCCGGCCGCGCCGGCGGCTCTGTACCGGGTGGCGAGGTACAGCTGACCCGGGTCCCGGGGGCGCCACGGCGCCGGGACGGCCGTGGGGGGCGAACACCGGTGCCCCGCTCCCCGCCCGGGGAAGCGGGGCACTTCGGCGGTGAGCGTCGCTCAGCCCTGGCGCGCCAGGTCGGCGGCGCCCACCAGGCCCGCCTTGCCGCCGAGTTGGGCCGCGAGGACCTGTGCCTGCGGCCGCCACTGGGCGCCCACCAGCCAGCGCCGGTAGGACTTGCGGATCGGTTCGAGCACCAGCTCGCCCTCGTCGGAGACACCGCCGCCGACGATGAACGCGGCCGGGTCGAAGAGGCTGGCCAGGTCGGCGAGGCCGGCGCCGGCCCAGCGGGCCAGCTCCCGGAAGGAGTCGATGGCCACCGGGTCGCCGGCGCGGGCGGCCTGGCTGATGTGCTTGCCCTGGACGCCGGCCGGAGTGCCGTCGCCCAGGCCGAGCAGCAGCGTGGCGGCGTCGGGGCTGGCGGCGGCGCGCTGCCGGGCGTAGCGCACGAGGGCGCTGCCGGAGGCGTACTGCTCCCAGCAGCCCTGGTTGCCGCAGCCGCACAGCAGACCGTCGGGGACCATCCGGATGTGGCCGAACTCGGCGGCGACGCCGAAGCGGCCCCGGTAGAGCTTGCCGCCGATGATGATGCCGCCGCCCAGGCCGGTGCCCAGGGTGATGCAGATGACGTCGTCGTGGCCCTGGCCGGCGCCGAAGCGGTACTCGCCCCACGCGGCGGCGTTGGCGTCGTTCTCGATGACGACCGGCAGGCCGACCCGCTGCTCCACCAGGTCCTTCAGCGGTTCGTGCCGCCAGGTGAGATTCGGCGTGAACAGGACGGTGGCGCGCTTGTCGTCGACGTAGCCGGGGGCGCCGATGCCGACGGCCTCCACCCGGTGGGCGGCGCTCGCCGTGCGGACCGCGTCGGCGATCGCGTCGATCACGCCCTCGGTGGTCTGCGGGGTCGGCACCTTGCTGGTCTCAAGGATGTTGCCGGCCTCGTCGACTACGCCGGCCGCGACCTTCGTACCGCCGATGTCGACACCAATGGTGAGTCCCATATGTCCCTCAGTTGTCCGGTAGAACCCCGCTGGGCACAACGGTACCGGAGCTGGGCGGGCGGTCCGCTCCCCGACCCCGCACCGTCCACCCCTTGGACAGCCCGGGCGGCGCGGCGGGCGGCGGGGGTCGGCGG
>NZ_WMLF01000300.1 GCF_014156695.1 Streptomyces durbertensis
GGTGGGACCTCCTCACCTGACCCGCGCGGCGGCACAGACACAAGACCGACATCCCGGACGTTCGTCCTTGATCAGTGAGCGAGGTCAGCATGGACCGGTTCCGTACACCACACCACCCCGCGCGCCGCCCCCAGAAGATCCTGGTGATCGGCGCGGGTATCGCCGGTCTCTCCGCGGCCTTCCGGCTTCAGCGCGCCGGATACGACGTGACGGTTCTCGAACGCAGTGCGCACGTCGGCGGCCGAATGTGGACCGAGGAGATCAACGGCTACCGCGTCGACACCGGCGCCGCGATGCTCCCCGACAGCTACCACCAGATGCGGCGACTGATCCGTGACGCCGGACTCGCTCACGAGGTCGGGCCGTCCGGCGACGTCTACGGCTTCCTGCGCGACGGAGAAGTACACCGCTTCGGCAAGCGACTCCCGCGCGACCTGCTCACCACGAGACTGCTGTCGGCACGCAGCAAGACGCGGCTGCTCCGGCTCGCCGCCGACACCCGGCGCATGGGCGACCGCATCACCTTCCGGGATCTGACGCGCGCGCCCGAGGCGGACGAGTCCTGCGTCGCCTACGCCGACCGAAGGCTGAACCAGGAGCTCTTCGACTACCTGATCGAACCGCTCAGCACGAACTACTACTTCGCGCCGCCCGAAGAGCTCTCCATGACCCACGTGTACCTCGCGGCCAGGTCGGCTCTCGGCATCGGCTATTTCAACTCCCCCCGGGGAATGGCCTTCCTCCCGCGCGGGCTCGCCAGACAGCTCGACGTCCGGCACCACACCACGGTGTCCGCCGTCGAGGAGAGCGAGGACGCCGTGACCGTCGGCTTCACCGACCACGACGGCGTCGAACAACAGGAGACGGCGGCGGCCTGCGTCATCGCCGTTCCAGGACCGCTGGTCGCCGGTATCTGGCCCGGTTTGCCCGCTCCGATGCGTGCCTTCCTGTCCAGGCTGCGCTATTCGACGTGCCTCCACGTGTCGTTCGGCCTGTCGGCCCGCCCCCGGGAATCGTCCATGTGGATCTTCGTTCCCCGGCGGGAGTACCCTGGCGGCTTCGGTGTCTGCCTCGACCACAACCGCGCCCCGGGCAGAGCGCCCGACGGCAAGGGCCTGATCACCGTGTACTGGCCGACGTACACCAGTGAGGCGCTGTACGACCTCCCGGACGAGGACGTCACCGCGCGGGCACTCCACGACCTCGAACAGCTGGACCTGTTCCCCGGCCTCACCCGGCGGATCGAGATGACCAGCGTCTCCCGCTGCCGACCCTGCGTTCCGGCCACCCACCCCGGCAGCATCGCGGAACTCAGCGCCGGCGTGCGGAGTCTCGACCGGGCCTCCCGCGTCGCGCTGGCAGGCGACTACTTCTCCTTCGGCAGCACCAACGCCGCCCTCACCTCCGGAGAGATCGCCGCCTCACGCCTCGCCGTCACCCTGGACTCCCGGCGGCCGACCCTCTGACAAGGCGCCGACGCCTCTGGGTTGCGTCCGGACTCGCCATCGGCCCGGACGCGTCCTGAGCCGCGTCGCCCGACTCTCAGGACGGATGCTCGCCGAGGGCGGCGCGGAGCCAGTCGAGCGAACCGGTCTCCAGCACGGCGTCCGCCAGCGCGGTCGCGGACTTCGTGGTCAGCCGTCTGCGGCTGTTGTCGATCCACCGCTGCGCGTTCTCGTGGCCCTGGGCCTTGTACTCCACGCCCTAGAGCATGCACTCCAACTTGTCGGCGTCGCGGGCACAGATCGCCTCTGGAGACTCCTTCGCCTCGTATTCGCCCACGAGGCCGCGGACCATCGCGGCCAGATCCCCGGGCATGCCCTCGACACGGTCTGCGGTGACGTCGCGCGGCTCGGCAGACGGCGCGTACTTCTTGCCGAGGTGGTTCACGTCTCCGGTGCGCGTCTCCTGAGAGTCGTGCCAGACCGCGAGGAACGCCGCGCGTGCCGGGTCGGCACCTTCGAGCTTCGCGATGATCGAGGCGAGCAACGCTGTACGCCAGGAGTGCTCGGCCACCGACTCGGGATCGCGCACGCCAGCCATCTACCAACCCGTGCGCCTGGTCTGCTTCAGCGTCCCCGCCTCGCACAGAAAGCGTGCCACCGCTGTCAGATCCTCTGCCACCGTCGGACTCCTCTCACCTCTCAGCGAGGTGCATTCCCACGGGCCGGCCACGTCCACTCCTCTTCCAGGATCGAGTGGACGACGGAGTCGCGCCACGCGCCCCGCACGTGGACGTGGTCGCGGATGCGCCCTTCTTCCGTCATCCCGGCCTTCTCCAACACGCGGGCGGACGCCTCGTTGACGGGGGAACGAGCCGCCCAGACACGGTGAAGGCCAACTCGTCGAAGCCGAGTCGCAGAAGCGCCCGGACCGTCTCCAGGCCGTATCCCCGCCCCCACACAGCAGGGTCGAGAGCAAAGCCGATCGTCGCCGCGCGCTGCGGTTCGGTGGCCAGCCGTCCGACGCCGATCATTCGCTTGTCTTCCGTGCGGCAGATAGCGAGGACGTACCCGTTTCGGGGTTGCTCGGTCGCGGAGACCATCGCCCTGGCCACGATGTGGGCCACCTGTTCCCCGTACGCGGCTCGAACGACAGGTGCTCCGTCGCTCGCGGACCACCGTAGATGCCGTGCACGGCGTCCACGTCGTCGATGGTGAGTTCCCGCATCGCTACTCGACTGTTGGCGCACGTGACGGGGTACATGTCGGGACAGTACCCGGCTGATCCGCGCCGGATGACTCGCAGACGAACTCAGCTATTCCCTCCGCCGCTTCCAGCCAGTAGTGCAGCAAGGTCGACGCGCTCCGCTCGCACACGGATACGCTGCTGACATGATCCGTGCCATCGCCCTGGACATCGGAGAGACCCTGACCCGCGACGACCGCCACTACGGCTCGTGGGCCGACTGGCTCGGCGTGGACCGCCACACCTTCTCCGCTCTGGTCGGCGCGCTGGTGTCCCAAGGGCGGGACAACACGGATGCGTTACGCCTGCTACGACCAGGGATCGACGTTGAGGCCGAGTACGCCGCCCGGGAGGCCGCCGGGCACGGGGAACGACTGGCGGAAGCCGACCTGTACGACGATGTCCGACCAGCACTCGCGGAACTCCAGAAGCTCGGGATACCCGTCGTGGCCGCCGGTAACCAGACACCGATCGCCGGACGGGAGTTGCGAGCGTTGAAGCTCCCGCTGGACGCCGTTGCCACCTCCGGCGAATGGGGCGTCGCGAAGCCGGCGGCGGAGTTCTTCACACGCGTCGTCGGACTGGCGGGCGTAAGCGACCCGCAGCACGTCCTGTACGTCGGAGACCACCCGCAGAGGGACGTCTTTCCCGCCAATGCGGCAGGGCTGAAGACCGCACACCTTCGACGCGGCCCGTACGGCCACCTGTGGGCCGACGCCCCCGAGGTCCGGGCAGCCGCTGATCACAGCGTCAACTCACTGCACGACCTCGTCTCCATCGTGGCCGACAGCTAGTGCCGCATCAGGCAAGGTTCGCCCTGTTGTCGATCAGCGGTACCAGCGTGCTGAGTAGCGCGGCTACTCGGCGTCCAGTTGGTGGTCGGACCAGACGTAGGCCTCGGGCAGCAGGTCGGCGATGTGGACCGTTCGGGTGCGGGTGCCTTCGCCGACGATGACCTTGAGGGACGGGAAGTAGTCGAGGAGGACCTGGCGACACCGGCCGCATGGGGGAACAACCCCTCGGTCGCGGTCGCCCACCGCGACGATCGTGTTCAGCGCGTAGGCGCCCTGGGCGGCTGCCGTGCCGATGAGGACCAGCTCAGCGCAGGGGCCTCCCGTGAAGTGGTAGGCGTTGACGGCGGTGACGATCCGGCCGTCCTGGGCGCGGGCCGCGGCTGCCATGGTGTGGCTGTCGCCCCGGCAGCGAGTGCGAGCGACGTGCGCCGCGGTCTGGATGAGCTCGTGGTCGACGGGGTGGGTCTGCGTGGTCATCATCTCTGCCTTCATCAGGTGTCAGGCGACGTTGACCCGAGTGACGAGGGTGCGCAAGCGGATATCGGCCGTGCGCTTGTTTCGCGAGATGTAGCGACGGATCATGCTGCCCTGCTCCTTGTGACTGACGCGGTAGGTGCCGTCCCGCGTGAAGTAGCGCAGAGCGGTGTCCTGGGCCTCGATCCGGTTCGGCGGCGGCATGGGTGATGAGAGGGAACGAGTCCGGACGGCCTCAGTTCTGCGGGGACTGGGCCCGCTTGGCGGAGGCCTCCAGTCGGTTCCAGTGGTCCTGGTACCAGGCCTCGTCGCCGCCGTCCATGTTGCTCATGCCCTCCCGCAGGCCGACCTCGCCGTCGATCAGCTCGCGGACGATGTCGGCGTGGCCGGCGTGCCGGTTCGTCTCGGCCGTCGTGTGCAGCATGATCCGCTGGAGTGTCACGTGCCCGTTGTCGCCCCACCACTCGACGTGGCCCATGGCGTCGAGCGGCAGCGCCTCGATCGTCGCGTCCGCGTGTGCCCAGGCGCGGTGGTAGAGGCTGAGCACGTCCTCGCGTGACTCGTCGGCGGGCGCCCACATGTCCGCGTTCGGCTCGGCTCCCTCCTCGTGCCAGGGGAGGGATTCGCCGTGTGGGCGGCCGAAGGTCGGGCCGAAGTACCCGAACTCGACGCTGGCGAGGTGCTTGACGAGGCCGAGGAGGTTGGTACCGGTCGGCGTCAGGGGACGGCGGATGTCGTACTCGGACAGTCCTTCCAGCTTCCAGACGACGGCTTCGCGGGCCGACTTGAGGTAGCGGTGCAGATCGTCTTTGGGGTCGTTGGGCTTCATGTCGGTGAGTCTTGCATCACCCACTGACAACGATCGCCCCAGACGCCACGAGCCCCGCTGAACAGTGTCGGCGGGGCTCGTGGGGGTGCCGGCTGCTTGCCGGCGGGGGTGGGCGCAACAGGGATCGAACCTGTGACATCTTCCTTGTAAGGGAAGCGCTCTACCGCTGAGCTATGCGCCCGTGGGAAACGGCGACCACAGCGTACCGCACCGGGCCTGTCCCGCTGTGACGACGGGATGGGAGAATGACCTTGGACTTCGGTTGCGGTGACGGGAGAGGGGTTGTGGGGCAGCGATGAGCGGGGGCGGCACGCGGCGCTGGGGCTTCGGGAGCGGACGGGCGGAGAGTCTGCGGGCCGACGCCCAGGCGGCCAAGGACGCCGCCGCGGCGGCTTTCTACGAGCTGGACACGGCCCAGCGGGAGCTGAGGATCTCCATCGAGACGATCACGGCCGTGGACAACTCGCCGCCGGCCCGCCGGGCCGCCGCCGACTTCTCCGCGTTCGGGGAGCGGATCGACGGCAACAGCCAGGACTACATCAGCGTCGTGGACGCGCATGACCTGGACCGGGAGGGCATCGACGCGGGGGCGGCGTCCCGGGCGCTGCAGGACCTGAACCGGGTCAAGGGGCAGCTGGAGCAGACGCGGGCCGACCTGCGGCGTTTCGCGGAGAGCATCGCGGGGCTGCTGGAGCAGGCGGAGGGGCAGCTCGCGCAGGTGGCGCCGGCCGTGGAGCGGGGGCGGCAGGCCCTGCTGGCCGCGACGCGGGGGCTGGACGAGGTGCGGGCGGCGGGGCTGAAGGCGGACGGCCTGGCCGAGCGGCTGGCGAAGCTGGGGCCGGAGCTGACGCTGCTCAACCAGGGCGCCGGGCAGCACGGGGTGCGGCCGACGATCCAGCGGGCCGAGCGGGTGCAGCGGGAGGCGGAGGCCATCGCGGAGGAGGCGCGGCGGCTACCGGAGCGGGCCGCGGAGCTGGACCGCCGGCTGGCTTCGCTGCGGACCCGGGCGCAGGCGCTGGCGAACCGCGCGCAGAAGGTGGATCCGGTGCTGAGTGAGCTGCGGCGGCGGTTCAGCGCGGCCTGCTGGCAGGACCTGCAGCGGGTGCCGCAGCAGGCCATGGAGGCGTCCCGGCAGGCCGAGATGAAGCTGGCCGACGCGCAGCGGGCGCGGAACGAGCAGCGCTGGGCGGACGCGACGGCGCTGCTGACGTCGGCGCGGGCGGTGTTGAGTACGGCGGACGACGGGGTGGGCGCGGCCGACGAGCGGTTGCGGCGGCTGAACGAGGTGTCGTTCAGCCAGGAGAAGGAGACCGAGCGGGTCCGGTTCGCGATCCGGGACGCCCAGCGGCTGGCGATGGCCGGTCGCAGCACGCCCGATCCCCGGCACGCGGGGCCGCTGGACAGTTCGGTGGTCCGGTTGGAGCGGGCGCTGGAGATGCTGGAGGCCGGGGGGCGGCATCCGGACTACTGGCGGTTCCTGGTGGAGCTGGACGCGATCAAGGAGACGGTGGCGTCGGTGGTCCAGGACATCCGCGCCTCGCGGGGGCAGCCCGGCTGAGGGTGCCGGCCGGGCCGGCGGAAAAGCACGCACCGCCCGCCTCGGAGCCGGGCTCCGCCCGGTGGGGAGGGTGGAGTGGCCGGCCCGGCGCGGCCCGCGCGGGCGGGTGCTCGCCAGGGCCGGTGCGGAGTTGTCCACAGGCTCGGTGGCGACGGACGGAGCCCGGTTATCCTGCGGCTATGCCCAGATACGAGTTTCGCTGTCGGGAGTGCGGGGACGTCTTCGAGGTGAGTCGGCCGATGGCCGAGTCCGCCGCGCCGGCGAGCTGCCCCGACGGCCATCAGGACACGGTGAAGTTGCTCTCCACGGTCGCGGTGGGCGGTGTCGCGGTGGGCGGCGCGGCGCCGGCTCCCGCAGCCGCCGGGGGCGGCGGTGGCGGTTGCTGCGGCGGGGGGTGCTGCGGC
>NZ_WMLF01000301.1 GCF_014156695.1 Streptomyces durbertensis
ACCCCGTTCCGACCCGGACCGCGTCGGGAAACCGGCGGATCGGGAGTATCCTCTGAAACCTCCCTACGCGAAGCCCGCCGGGGTGTCGTCGGGGCGGTCCCCGTGCCGTCCGGCACCCCCGGTTTCCCGTTCCGGCGGCCGGGGGCGCAGGATGGAGAGAGTCATCCGTTCCGTGGATTCCGGCCGGGTTCGGCGTCGGGGTTCCGTACTCTCGGGGCAGGTGCACGGATCAGTCTGGAGTGAGGCGGTAGATGGAACGCGAAGGCAGGCTCTCCCAGTGGTTGCGCCGACGCTCCAGGAGCGCGGCCGACGCAGCGGCCGAGGCCGCCCGCGCCCGGGAGGACCTGCTGCTGGCGTCCACCGACGCCGGCTTCCCGCTCGCGCCCGCCGCGCACCCGGAGGGCTACGGCTGCAGCTGTGAGCGGATCGGCTGTCCCACGCCCGGCCGGCACCCGGTCTCCTTCGCCTGGCAGACGCAGGCCACCAGCGACCCGGAGCAGGTGCTGCGCTGGGCCCGCAGCCGCCCCGAGGCGAACTTCGTCACCGCCACGGGCCTCACCCACGACGTACTGGACGTGCCGTTCGAGGCCGGCCGCTCGGCGCTGGAGCGCCTGGACCGGGAGGGCGTGGAGGTCGGCCCGGTGGCCTCGCTGGACGACGGCCGCATGCTGTTCTTCACGGCCACCCGGGGCACCCCGGACGACGAGGACGAGTGGTGGCCGTGTGAGCTGGACTGCCATCCCGAGACGATGGACGAGCACCCCGGCCTGCGCTGGCACTGCCGGGGAAGCTATGTACTCGTGCCGCCGTCCGCACTGCACGCGGGCGGCGGCACGAGTGTCAGATGGGTGCGCGCGCCCGGCCGGCAGCTACCGGACCCGCTCACGCTGCTGGAGGCGCTGACCGACGCGTGCGCCACCTACGCGGCCGAGCAGCCGGACCACGAGGGAACACCCTGGCCGGTGCGCTGACACCCTGGCTGCGCTGACGCCCGGGCCGGTGCGCCGGTGCCGCCCGCCCCGGCTCGCGAGCCCCGGCTGAGTGGGCCCCGGCTGAGCGGGCGGCGCCGTCTCACTCGCCCTTCGCGGAGATCCGGCCGACGCCCTGGTACAGGAAGTCGATCTTGTCGCCGCTGTCGGCGGTCGGCACCAGCACGGCGTGCTGCAGCAGGAAGACCTGGGTCAGTGAGCGCTTCACCTGGCCCTTGAGAACGGGCTCGACCTCGGGCAGCACCTTCGGGGTGTAGCCGGTGGCGGCCGTCTGCTTGGTGTGCTGGTGGGAGGCGAAGAACACCAACGCGTCGCCCTTCGTGGTGCGCAGGCCGAACGGGGCGTAGCGGGCGGAGTCCGCGGCCTGGTCGGCCCACTCGTTGCGGGCCGCCGGACGGTTGGCGTTCTTCCGCCGCGTCTCCCGCTTGCCGCTGGTGTACGGCCCGTCGGCGAACGGACCTTTGCCGTCCTTCAGTTGGCCGACATACGCCTTGCTGAGCTCGTCCGGCTCCGCCGCCAGCGCCACGCCCTTCTCGTCGTCCGCCGGCACAGCGACGACGTGGCCCTCCTCGTCCTCGGCGAACTCCGGGACGTCCGCCGCGTCGACGACCGCCCGGTAGGACGCCCGCCACGGTTCGCCTATCCCGTCCCGGGTGAAGGCGAGCAGCACCCGGCGTTCCCCGGACGAACCCTTGCCGGTCGAGTCGACCAGGAAGAACTTCGGCCAGCCGGCCTGCCGGGGGATGTGGAAGCGGGTGTCCGTCAGCTCCAGCGGACGGAAGTCGGTCGCCCCGCCGGGTTCCAGGGCGCGGGACACCTTCAGCGCGGCCTGGTTGCTGTCGCCCAGCGCGCCGCGCTCGACGGTGGCGGCGAGCGCGGTGTCGTGCTTCCGGTTGGCCTTGTTGCTGGTCGAGAGGTACGTGCCGAGCACCTTCTCGGCCTCGGCCTTCGTGGTGGCCGGGACCACGGCGGTCTCGCCGTGGACCGTCACACAACCCGACAGTGCGCCCGTCAGCGCGAGGGCGACCGTTGCGGCCGCCGTACGTCGCGACATCATGCCCGTGCCCTCCCCGAGTCCCGGACTGCCGGTGCGCGTCCGGGGTCTGCCAGCAATGTGGCACCTTACCGGTCCACGGCGATCTCCGTTCCGCGCGGTCCGGTACCGCCTGCCGGCCGCACCGGCACCACAAGAGGCGCCCCGCCGTGCGGGTGCGGCAGCACCTCCACCGGCTGCCGGTAGACCTCCGACAGCAGTTCGGCCCGCAGCACCGAGGCCGGCGGACCGTCGGCGACCAGCCGGCCCCCGCTGAGCACCGCGACCCGGTCCGCGTACGCGGCGGCCAGACCGAGGTCGTGCAGCACCACCACCACGGCGTCACCCGCGGCCGCGCGGCGCCGGCAGATCCGCAGGACCAGTTCCTGGTGCCGAAGGTCCAACGCCGCCGTCGGTTCGTCGAGCAGCAGCAGCCCGGTCTGCTGGGCGAGCGCGCGGGCCAGTGAGACGCGGGCCCGTTCGCCGCCGGAGAGCGCGGAGAACGGCCGGTCGGCGAACCGCTCGACCTCCGTGGCCGCCATCGCCTCGGCCACCACCCGGCCGTCCTCCTCGGCGGCCGGTGTCCCCGCCCACGGCGCCCGCCCCATGGCCACCACCTCGGCGACCGCGAACGGGAACGCCAGACTGGAGGACTGCGGCAACACCGCTCGGCGCAGGGCGAGTTCGGCGGCGCCCCACCGCTCGGCCGGCCGCCCGTACACCCGCACCCCGCCGCGCTCGACGGCGACGTCCCCGGCGAGCGCCGCGAACAGGGTCGACTTCCCGGCGCCGTTGGGGCCGACAAGCGCCAACACCTCGCCGGCGCGGGCCGCGAGGTCCACACCGTCCAGCACCAGCCGCCCGCCGAGCCGGACGGCGACGTCCCGGGTCTCGGCGGCGACGGCACCGCGCGCCAGTGGCGCGGGCACCCGGCGCGGCGCCCGCCGCGCGAGCAACCGGCCCAGAAGTCCGGGTGGTTCCGGACGCTCCGGGACGTCCCGCTGCTCGTCCGCGCCCAACTGTCGTGTCACTTCTTGCTGTTCGGTCATGCCCAGCCTCCCTGGCGGCGTCGGGTCCGGCGCAGCAGCCAGAAGAAGAACGGACTGCCGATGAGAGCGGTGAGCACGCCCAGCGGCAGCTCGGCCGGGGCGGCGAGGGTGCGGGCGGCCAGGTCGGCGACGAGCAGCACCAGCGCGCCACCGAGCGCGCTGCCGGGGATCAGGAACCGGTGCCCGGGGCCCGCCGCCATCCGCAGCAGATGCGGGACCAGCAGCCCGACGAAGGTGATGATGCCGGCGACCGCCACCGCCGCCGCGGTCAGCAGCGCCACGACGACGATCAGCACCAGCCGCATCCGCTCGACCGGCACGCCCAGATGCCGGGCGGGCCGCTCGCCGAGCGCAAGCAGGTCCAACTTCCGTGCGTACAGCGGCGCCACGAGCAGGCCGAGCAGCGCGCACGGCAGCACGGCGAACACCTTCGGCCAGGTCGCCTGGGCGAGCGAACCGAGCTGCCAGAAGGTGATCTGCGTGACCTGCGCGCTGTCGGCGAAGAACACGAAGAGGCCGACCAGCGCGAAGCCGAACGCGTTGACGGCGATGCCGGTGAGGATGAGCGTGACCACCTCGGTCCGTCCGCCGGAGCGGGAGAGCGTGTAGACGAGCAGCACCGTGGCGAGGCCGAACACGAACGCCAGGCTGGTGATGGTCCAGTTGCCGAGGAAGTTCAGCCCGAACGCGATGGCGGCGACCGCGCCGACGGCGGCGCCCGCCGAGACGCCGATCACGCCGGGTTCCGCCAGCGGGTTGCCGAAGACGCCCTGCATCAGCGCCCCCGCGCAGGCGAGTGAGGCGCCGACGAGCATGGCCAGCACGACGCGCGGCATCCGCACGTTCCACAGGACGCTCTCGCCGACCCGGTCGAGCGGGGCCCCGCCGAGGCCGAGCCGGTTCATGAGCGAGCCGACCACGTCGCCCAGCGGGATGTCGTAGGCGCCGACACCCGCCGCGAACAGCGCGCACACCACCAGCGCGCCGACCAGCCCGACCGTCAGCACGGTGGCGCGCGCCCGTCGGACCACCGCGCCGCCCGCCGGCTTCTCGACGGGCTCCGGTCTGTCGCCCGGCTCCTGCTTCCCCCCGGCGCCGGGCGCGCCGGTCCTGGTGTCGTCCACGGTGGTCATCGCGACTCCCCGTGGAACTGCCGGACGAGGGAACGGATGACGGTGTCGGTGCGCGGGCCGTAGTTCAGCAGCACGCCGTCGTCGACGGACGCGATACGGCGGTCCATACCGGCCGGGGTCTGGGCGACCCCGGGGATCTCCAGCAGACCGTCGACACCGTTCACCGAGTCCAGCCCCTTGCTCATGACCAGGATCACGTCCGGCGCCGCCTTGGCCAGCGCCTCACTGGTGATGGCGGTGAAGTCCTTCTTCAGGCCGGACTCCTTGCCGGCGTCCACCCCGCCCGCCGCCTCGATGAGCGAGCTGGCGCCGGACCGGGCGCCGCCCAGCAGGTACACGGCGGCCGAGCCGCGCAGGTAGAGGAAGGCGACCCGGGGGCGGTCGACGTCCTCCGGTATGTCGGCGCGGGCTTCGCCGATCCGCCGCCGCGTGCGTTCGTCGAGCCGCTTCCCGGCCTCCGGCACGCCCAGCGCGGCGGCCACCGCCTCGATGCGCACGCTCACGTCGGACAGCCGCTGCGCGGGCGGCAGCACCAGCAGGGGGATCCCGGCGTCGCGGATCTGCTCGATCGCCTCGGCCGGGCCGGTGGTGGCCTCCGCGAGCACCAGCGTCGGCCGCAGCGACAGCACGCCCTCGGCGGAGACGTCGTGGGCGCGCGTCACCACCGGGAGCTTCTCGGCCTGCTCGAACGTCGCCGTCACGTCGCGGGCCACCACACGGTCGCCGAGGCCGAGGGAGAAGACCAGCTCGGCGATCGACCCGGAGAGCGGGACAACCCGCTCGACGCTGCGCACCGTGACGTCCCGGCCGTCGGCGGAACGGACCTTCACCGGGAGCTTCGGGCTGGGCGCGGGCCCGGAGAGCGGCTCGACGCGGTCGGCGGCGGCCTTGGCGGCCGTCGCCCGGCCGTCGCCGGGCCGGGAGTCGGCGGAACCGCCGCAGCCGGTCAGTACAAGGGCCAGGACCAGCAGGGTGGATACCGCCCCGAGCAGGCGGGTGGGTGGGTGCACGGTGGCTGCCTTCCAGGAGCGGGGTACCGACGGAGACGGAGATAGCTTAGGTTAGCCTTGCCTTGCTCTCGCGGGCAGCTCCACCCCCTGGTCCCTTTCGGGAGGATCCGTCATGCCGTCGTGCAGACCGTCGCGCGCCCTCGCGGCAGTACTACTCACCGCCCTGTGCGCGCTGCTGCTGCCGGCACCCACCGCCGTCGCCCAGGAGCGCCTCGTCCAAGGCGGCCGGCTGGACTGGGGAATCAAGGCCTCCTTCCAGAACTACGTCACCGGGCCCATCGCGCAGGGCAGTTGGAGCATGCTCGGAGGTGCCGGCACGATCGGCGGAGGCCAGTTCCGCTTCCACTCCGCCAGCGGCGGCTACGACCCCGACACCGGCGCGTTCCGCGCCTCGTTCTCCGGTGGCGTCCGGTTCCTCGGCCACCGCAAGGACAACGGCACCCACGAACTCGACCTGACCATCAGCCGCCCGACCGTCCGCGTCAACGGCGGCACCGGCACCCTCTACGCCGACATGGCCAGCCGGCCCAAGGGCGGCGGCGCGCTCAGCAACCGCAGTCAGGTACCGCTCGCCAAGCTCGCGCTCGGCGGCGTCAACATGCGCGGCGGCGGCTCCCCGATCACCCTCACCGGTGTCCCGGCCACCCTCACCGCCGAAGGCGCCGGCGCCTTCGCCGGCTACTACCCGGCCGGCACCCCGCTCGACCCCGTCAGTCTCACCGTCGACGTCCGCGCGCCGGCGCGGAAGCCGGCCGCCCCGACGGCCGAACCGGAGAAGGACGCCCGCTCCGAGAAGGAGAAGGCCGACAAGGACGACAAGGACGACCAGAAGCAGAACGCCGACAGGGTCGACTTCACGGGCGCGATCGTCGACTGGGGTGTGCGCCGCACCTTCCGCGAGTACGTCAGCGGGCCGATCGCCGACGGCTCCTGGAAGGTCACCGAAGGCGCCCGCGACGGCGGCGCGCTCTTCCGCTTCACCCGCGGCAAGGGCCACTACGACAGGAAGACCGGCGCACTCACCGCCACCCTGCGCGGCGCGGTGACCTTCACCGGCAAGGACCTCGACCTGCGTCTCACCGACCTGCGGGTGAGGATCGCCGACGGCAAGGGCACCCTCCTCGCCGACGACCGCTCGCTGGTCACCTTCACGGTGGACGCCAAGCCGTCGAAGGGCCTGCTGCTCGTCGAGGAGACACCGACCGAACTCACAAAGCAGGGCGCGAAGTTCTTCGGCTCGATGTACCAGGCCGGCACCGCCATGGACCCGCTCACCCTCGCCGTCCCCCTCGACGACTCCGCCGAACTGCCCCCGCTGCCCGACCTCGGCAGCGAACCGACCGACACCCCCGAGCCGTCACCGACCGCCAAGGCGTCGGACCGCCCCGGCCCGACGGACCCCGACCTCGAACCCACCGCCTCGGCGGACGGCTTCTCCGCCTCCGTCCCGATCGCGCTGGGAGGCGCCTCGGTCGCCGCGATGGCCGCCGCCTACTGGCTGCTGCGCCGCCGCCGCACCACCACCTCCCCC
>NZ_WMLF01000302.1 GCF_014156695.1 Streptomyces durbertensis
CCTCGGGACGCACCGCGTCACCTCCCGGGGTCGGGGGCGGCTGTTTCCGGTTCTCCGACGACGTCGCCGTCGGGCAGCAGGAACACCGGCGCGCCGCCGGGCACCATGCCCAGTTCCCTGGCCCGCTTGTCCAGCGCGTCCGGCGCGGAGTAGCCGTCGACCTCCTGCTGGAGCTGCTGCTGCTCGTCGGTGAGTTCCCTGGTCTGCTTCTTGAGCTTGCTCAGCTCGAACGAGCCCTGGTTGAGGGAGGCGTTGAGCAGCAGCAGGGTGAGCAGCCCGGAGCCGAGCAGGACGACGACAAGCAGCACGAACGGGGTGCGGGCGGCGCCCGCGCCCCGGCCGGGGACCAGCCGGGAGAGCCGGGCCAGCCGCGGCGACTGCTCCTTGCCCGTCATTCCGTCACTACCTCCCGGACGCGTTCGGCGCCGCGCAGCCGGGCGGGGGCGGCGCGCCGGTTGCGGGCCACCTCCTCCTCGGACGGCAGTTCGGCGCCGCGGGTGAGCAACCGCAGCCGGGGCAGGTAGCGTTCGGGCACCACCGGCAGCCCGGGCGGCGCGGTGTTCGCGGCGCCCGCCGCGAACACCTGCTTGACCAGCCGGTCCTCCAGCGAGTGGTAGGAGAGCACGGCGATGCGGCCGCCGACGGCGAGCGCGTCCACGGCGGCGGGCACAGCCCGTTCCAGTACCGCGAGTTCGCCGTTGACCTCGATGCGCAGCGCCTGGAACGTGCGCTTGGCGGGATTGCCGCCGGTGCGCTTGGCGGCCTGCGGCAGCGCCTCGCGGATGATCTCGACAAGCCGGGCGCTGTTGCGGAACGGCTCCTTCCGGCGTTCCCGCACGACGGCCTCGACGATGCGTCTGGCCTGCTTCTCCTCGCCGTAGGCGCGCAGGATGCGGACGAGTTCGCCGGGTGGGTAGGTGTTGAGGACCTCGGCGGCGGAGACGCCGGTCGTCTGGTCCATGCGCATGTCCAGCGGGGCGTCCTGGGCGTAGGCGAAGCCCCGGTCGGCCTCGTCGAGCTGCATCGAGGAGACGCCGAGGTCGAAGAGCACGCCCTGGACCCGCGGCCGGCCCAGTCGCCTGAGCACGTCGGGGAGTTCGTCGTAGACGGCGTGCACCAGGGTGGCCCGGTCGCCGTAGTCGGCGAGCCGTTCACCGGCGAGCTTCAGCGCCTGCGGGTCGCGGTCCAACGCGACGAGGGAGGCCTCGGGGAACGCGTCCAGCATCGCCTGGCTGTGTCCGCCGAGCCCCAGCGTGCAGTCCACGACCACCGCGCCGGGCTCCTGGAGCGCGGGGGCGAGCAGGTCCAGACACCGCTGGAGCATCACGGGTACGTGTCGCTCTTCGCTGCTGGTCATGCGCCCTCGTTCACGGTCCGGCGCGGGCTGCTGCACATCCAGCTCGGTCCCCGCCCGCTCTGAAGGGGAAGCCGCCTCCTGGCGCCGGGGAAGTGACGTCAGAGGGCCGGAGCGGGAGGAGGCCGAGCCGTATGTGCGCCGCCGCGCGCACGATCGGGCGTCGGATCGGGTTCCCGTACCGGTCGGACGCGCTCTCACGCCTCCCACTCGGCGTCACTCTAGTCCACTGACCGGCCCGGTCAACCAACCGGTTGGGCGCGTTGCCGCCCGGTTCGTCCCCGCCGCCGCCCGGCCGGGTCGGACGGCCCCGACACGCCGTGGTCCACTCCGTGAGACACCGGCCGCGCGCCCGCCCCGGCGGGGTGGAAGCGCCCGGCGGCCCCTGTGGATTAGCTCACAGGCGGCCCCGGGGGCGGCCGAATGCCGGACTGCGCCCGATCTCACAGCGGATTCCCGCTTCCGGCCCCGTTAACCTGCGGGGCATGTCGACTTCCTCCCAGCAGCGGACGGTCACCGACCGTCTCGTCGAAGCCAACACCGTCTACGCCGCCGACTTCACCGACCCGGGCATGGACGCCCGGCCGGTGCTGAAGGTGGCCGTCGTGGCGTGCATGGACGCCCGTCTGGACCTGCACGCCGCCCTGGGTCTCAACCTCGGTGACTGCCACACCATCCGCAACGCGGGCGGCGTGGTCACCGACGACGTGATCCGCTCCCTGACGATCAGCCAGCGCGCCCTGGAGACCCGCTCGGTGGTGCTGATCCAGCACACCGGCTGCGGTCTGCTCAAGCTCACCGAGGACTTCCGCCACGAACTGGAGCTGGAGGTCGGCCAGCGGCCGAGCTGGGCCGTGGAGTCCTTCCGCGACCTGGATCAGAACGTCCGCCAGTCGATACAACGCATCCGCACCTCCCCGTTCCTGCCGCACACCGACGACGTCCGCGGCTTTGTGTTCGACGTCCACAGCGGCGCCCTCCGCGAGGTCGACCCGGCGTGAGCCCGCGGTGACCGCCCGGCCCGACCGGCGCCCCGGTTTGTCCCGGTGGGTCCGCCCTCGGGACCCGGAAGAGTGACGGAACGGCCGTCAGCCGTGAACAATGGCCCTTCGACGGGTCACCCACACCGGGTCCGGCCCGGGAAGTTTCACGGTGCGCCGACCACGGGGATCAACGGAGATCCGCGTGGCTCGGCCGTGAGGGCCGAGGAGGGCCGGGTGACGACCAATGACGAGCGGGCGAGCCTCAGCGACCTGACGGACACCGCCGACCGGGTGCGCCGGTCGATGGAGCGGGTCATCGAGGGCAAGCCGGAGGCCGTGCGTGTGTCGCTCACCGTGCTGCTCGCCGAGGGCCACCTGCTGATCGAGGACGTGCCCGGGGTGGGCAAGACAATGCTCGCCAAGGCGCTGGCCCGGTCCATCGACTGCACGGTCCGCCGCATCCAGTTCACCCCCGACCTGCTGCCCTCCGACGTCACCGGCGTCAGCATCTACGACCAGCAGCGCAAGGACTTCGAGTTCAAGCCGGGCGCGATCTTCGCCCAGATCGTCATCGGCGACGAGATCAACCGCGCTTCCCCCAAGACCCAGTCGGCGCTGCTGGAGTCCATGGAGGAACGCCAGGTCACCATCGACGGCCACACCTACCGGCTGCCCGACCCGTTCATGGTCGTGGCCACCCAGAACCCGGTCGAGATGGAGGGCACCTACCCGCTGCCCGAGGCCCAGCGCGACCGCTTCATGGCGCGGATCTCCATCGGCTATCCGAGCCCGGAGGCCGAGCTGGAGATGCTGGACGTGCACGGCGGCAACTCCGCGGTCTCCCCGCTGGACGACCTGCAACCGGTCGCCCACGCCGACGATGTCGCCAAGCTGATCGGGGCCGTGCGCGGTGTGCACGTCGCCGACACGGTCCGCAGGTACGCCGTCGACCTCGTCACCGCGACCCGCAACCACCCGGAGCTGCGGCTGGGCGCCTCCCCGCGCGCCACGCTGCAACTGCTGCGCGCCGCGAAGGCGACCGCCGCGCTGGCCGGCCGCGAGTACGCGCTGCCGGACGACGTGCAGTCGCTGGCCGTGCCGGTGCTCGCGCACCGGCTGCTGCCCACCGCCCAGGCCCAGCTGAACCGGCGCACGGCCGAACAGATCGTCCTGGAGATACTCCAGCACACGCCCGTCCCCGAGGCCGCCGCGCAGGCGTGGCGGGAACCGTACGGGCGGTCCTCCGACCGGGGCCTGTGATGGCCGACGGCAGCGGCACCCCCGACCGCGCCCCCCGCGGCGGGGCCCGGGGCGGCGGCTCGGGCGGCGACCCGGGGGTACGCGCCGGGCTGCGGACGTCGCTGGCCGGGCTGACCACCCGGGGGCGTTCCTTCCTGGCCGCCGGCGCGGCCGCCGCGGCCTGCGCCTACGTGCTCGGCCAGCCGGACCTGCTGCGCGTGGGCATGCTGCTGGCCGCGCTGCCGCTGGTGTGCGTCCTGGTGCTGCACCGCACCCGCTACCGGGTGGCCGGCTCCCGGCTGCTCTCCCCCTCCCGCGTACCGACCCGCACCGAGGCCCGGGTGCGGCTGCGGGTCGACAACGTCTCCCGCATGCCCACCGGACTGCTGATGCTCCAGGACCGGGTGCCCTACGTGCTGGGCCCCCGGCCGCGGTTCGTACTGGACCGGGTGGAGGCCGGCGGGCGCCGCGAGGTGTCCTACCGGGTGCGGTCCGACCTGCGGGGCCGCTACCCGCTCGGGCCGCTGGAACTGCGACTGAGCGACCCGTTCGGCATGGTCGAGCTGACCCGCTCCTTCAGCGCCCGCGACACCCTCACCGTGATACCGCCCACCGAGCCGCTGCCGGCCATCCGGCTGCCCGGCGAGGCCGGCGGGTACGGCGACAGCCACCGCCGCTCGCTCGCCCTCGCCGGAGACGACGACGTCATCCCCCGCGAGTACCGGCACGGCGACGACCTGCGGCGGGTCCACTGGCGCTCCACCGCCCGCTACGGAGAGCTGATGGTCCGCCGCGAGGAGCAGCCCCGGCAGGCCCGCTGCACGGTCCTGCTCGACACCCGGCGCGTCGGCTGGCGCGGGGCAGGCCCCGACTCCCCCTTCGAGTGGGCGGTCACCGGCGCCGCGTCCGTCGCCCTGCACCTGCTCGAACGCGGCTACGCGGTACGGCTGCTCACCGACACCGGGGCGATGGCCCCAGGACCCGACGGCGGCGACCTCACCGGCGACTCCTCGGACACCGCCGGACTGCTGATGGACGTGCTCGCCGTCGTCGAGCACTCGGAGGACCCCGGGCTCTCCCGGGCCCTGGACGCGCTGCGCGGCGGCGAGGGGCTGCTCGTCGCGTTCCTCGGCGCGCTCGACGAGCAGCAGACGGCGCTCGCCGCCCGCATCCGGCAACGCGCCGGCGCGGCGGTGGCGTTCGTGGCCGGCGGACACCAACCGCCCGACATCGAGGAGGCACGGCTGCGGGAGCTGCGGGAGAGCGGCTGGACCGTGCTGCCCTGCCGGCCCGGGGCACGCCTGGCCGACCTGTGGCGGCAGGCGGACGGCAGGGTAGGCGGCAACCGCACGACGGGGGGCGTTCTCTGATGAGCGGCGGAACACGACTGGCGGTGGCCGCCTGGCTGGCCACGGTCGCGGCGGCGGGCGCGCTGACCCCGCTGGTCGACGAACCGGTGGGCTGGCTGACGCAGGCCGCCCTCGTCCTGGCGGTCCAGGGCGCGGTGGGCGTCATGGCCCGGCGCACACCCCTGTCCCGGGCGCTGGTCGTCCTCGCCCAGCTGATGACCGCGCTCCTGCTGGTCACCGTGCTCTTTGTGCCCGGCACGGCGCTCGGCGGCATGATCCCGCTGCCGGCCTCCTTCGAGCAGCTGTGGCTGCTGCTCGGGCAGGGCGCCGACGACGTCACCCGGTTCGCGACGCCGGCGCCCGTCACCGACGGCATCCGGCTGCTGCTGGTGGCCGGTGTGGTGCTGATCGGGCTGCTCGTCGACCTGCTCGCGGTGACGTTCCGCGCGGCGGCACCGGCCGGGCTGCCGCTGCTCGCCCTGTACTCGGTCGCGGCCGGACTCAACCAGGGTGACGTCACCTGGCTGTGGTTCCTCGCCGCCGCCGGCGGCTACCTGCTGCTGCTCCTCGCCGAGGGACGGGACCGCGTGACCCGCTGGGGCCGCGTCTTCGGCGGGCCCCCGCACGGCGGGCCCGCGCGGGGCGGACCGTCGGCGGGCGGCGCCGAGACGTCGAACCGGCCGCTGTCCTCCCCCGTCCGCACCGGGCGCCGCATCGGCGCGGCCGCCCTGGGCCTGGCCCTGCTGGTGCCCGCGCTGCTGCCCTCCCTCGGCGGCGGCCTGCTCGATCCGGCGAACAACAGCGCGGGCAACCCCGTCGGCGGCACCGTGACCGCCGTCAACCCCCTTGTCGCCCTGCAGGACAGCCTCAACCAGCCCGAGAACCGCACGGTCCTCACCTACGAGACCAACGCCCGCGACAACCAGGACATGTACCTGCGCATCGTCGCGCTCGACCAGTTCGACGGCACCGCGTGGAAGCCCGCCGAGCGGCGCATCGAGGCCGTGCCCGAGACGCTGCCCCCGGTGCCCGGCCTCTCCTCCGACGTGGCGCGCCGCCTCAACACCACCTCCATCGAGGCCGCCGACTGGTACAAGCAGAACTGGCTGCCGATGCCGTACCCGGCGCAGCGCGTCGAGATCGACGGGCGGTGGCGCTTCGAGCCGGAGGGCCGCACCCTGGTCGGCGACCACCGGCAGACCACCGCCGGCGCCACCTACACCGTCAGCAGTCTCAGCGTCCGGCCGACCGCCGAGCAGCTGAAGAACGCGCCCGAGCCCCGCCGGAGCCTCGTGGGGGAGTACACCAGCGTCCCCGAGTCGCTGCCCGAGGTGGTCGCCGAGACCGCGCGGGAGGTCACCGCAGGCGCCGGCAGCGACTACGAACGGGCGCTCGCCCTCCAGGAGTGGTTCGCCCGCGAGGGCGGCTTCCGCTACGACACCCAGGTACGCGCCGGCAGCGGCAGCGCGGCCATCGCCCGCTTCCTCGAACAACGCGAGGGCTTCTGCGTGCACTTCGCGTTCTCGATGGCCGCCATGTCCCGCACCCTGGGCATACCCGCCCGCGTCGCCGTCGGCTTCACCCCCGGCACCCGCACCGGCGCCGGCCGCTACGAGGTGGGCATCCAGGACGCCCACGCCTGGCCCGAGGTCTACTTCGAGGGCGTCGGCTGGACCCGCTTCGAGCCCACACCCTCACGCGGCAACGTGCCCGACTACGCACGCCCGGCCCTGCCCGACCCCGGCGGCACCGACGAGACCGAACCCGAGCCGGAGGAC
>NZ_WMLF01000303.1 GCF_014156695.1 Streptomyces durbertensis
GGGAGCCGCGCCACCGCCATGACGCCCCGACCCAAGCCGCGCGCCGCGCGCGACACCTCCCCGGCCTCCGGTCCCGCCCGCGACACGAGCGGCGTCGCGCCGCCCGCCGACCCGCCGCTGACCGAACGCCAGGAGGCCCGGCGCCGGGCCATCCTGCGAGCGGCGACCCAGCTGGCCGGCAAGGGCGGCTTCGAGGCCGTCCAGATGCGCGAGGTCGCCGAGACGTCGCAGGTCGCGCTCGGCACCCTCTACCGCTACTTCCCGTCCAAGATCCACCTTCTGGTCGCCACGATGCAGGACCAGCTCCAGCGCCTGCACCGCACCCTGCACCGCAACCCGCCGGCCGGCGACAACCCGAGCACCCGGGTCGCGGACACCCTGATGCGCGCCTTCCGCGCCCTCCAGCGCGACCCGCTGCTCGCCGACGCGATGGTCCGCGCGTTGATCTTCGCCGACCGCTCGGTCAGCGCCGAGGTGGACACGGTCTCCCGCCTCACCACGGCGATCATCCTGGACGCCATGCGACTGGACTCCCCGCCCACCGCCGACCAGCTCTCCGCCGTGCGGGTCATCGAGCACACCTGGCACTCCGCCCTGGTCACCTGGCTCTCCGGCCGCGCGTCCATCGCGCAGGTCCGCCTCGACATCGAGACCGCCTGCCGCCTGATCGCCGAGGACTGACACCGGCGCCGCGCCCGGGGCAGCCCCTGCTTTCCGGCCATCCAGCGGATGGCCGATACCCGACCGGGCGTTTCAGGTCAGGAAACTCCCCCGGCCCTTCACGGTCTTCACAACCCCCTCACGCCATGGTGGCATGTGCATGCCTCGCCGGGGCCTGACCCGCCCCGGCAACCCACACCCCCGAACGAATGGAGTTGCCATGCCTCGTGCCGTGGTCGTCGCGGGAGCAGCGCTGGCTCTGTTGGCCACCGCTCCCCACGCCCAAGCGTCCGGCGGGATCGAGGCCCCGCCGGACAAGATCGTCATCGAGCTGGCCACCGTCAACGGCTCCGGCTGCCGCCCCGGCACCACCGCCGTCGCCGTCGCCCCCGACAACACCGCCTTCACCGTCACCTACAGCGAGTACCTCGCCCACGTCGGCCCCAACTCCTCACCGACCGACTTCCGCAAGAACTGCCAGCTCAACCTCCGCGTCCACGTCCCGCACGGCTTCACCTACGCCGTCGCCCGCGCCGACTACCGGGGCTTCGCCTCACTCCAACGCGGCGCCTGGGGCGAGCAGCGCGCCAACTACTACTTCCAGGGCATGCCCGAGACCGTCCAGAAGAACCACCGGTTCAACGGCGCCTACAACGACAACTGGCAGGCCAGCGACGTCACCGACGTCGCACAACTGGTCTGGGCGCCCTGCGGCGAGAAGCGCAACTTCAACATCAACACCGAACTGCGCGTGAACCGCGGCTCGTCCAACCCGGCCACCACCAGCTTCATGGCCATGGACTCCACCGACGCCAGCGTCAGCACCGAGTACCACCTCGCCTGGAAAACCTGCCCCCGCAAGTAGCCCACTCCCCGGCCCCGGTGTCCCCGGCCCACACGGCCGGGACACCGGGGAAGCGTGCCCACCCCTACAACGCCTCGTCGCGTTCACTCCGACGCGGACCGACACACACGACAAGCGCGAGCCCGAACACCCACAGCCCGGCAGCCACCAGCGTCGCGCCGAGGTTGCCGCCCGGCTGGATCGGCCAGGCCCAGAACTCCGGCGTGTTGTCCGGGCCGACGCCCAGCAGCAGCGTCGGCCCCACGGTGACCAGCGGCAGCAGCCACGCCAGGCCGCTGCCGAACAGCCGGGCACTGATCATCGCCAGCCCGAGGAACCCGACCACGTTCCGGACGGAACTCGCGAAGACGTGCCCCGGCAACCCGGCCAGCAGTGGCACGGCCGTCCAGACCAGTCCCACCGCCGTCAGCAGCAGCACGTGCAGCGACTCGTACCACCGCAGCAAGCGCGCCGCGCCCTCCTCCAGCACCGCCATCGGTGAGAAGAGGGCCGTCCCGAGCACCACCGCGTGCGCCACCGGCACCACGGCTGCGATCGGCACGCTGTAGTCGGTGAGATAGCGGATATCGGGCACCTCCAGGGCGCGACCGGCCAGCGCGACCGCGACCAGCGCCACCACCGCCCCGCACAGCACGGCCCTGGGCAGTTCACGGCCCCTGGCGAACAGGACGACCGGCCTCACCGGGGCAGCCCTGGCAGCGGTCGGCAACCACGCACGCTCTCGACCGCCTTGCCGATCCACGCGTCCTGCTCGGCGCGCGGCGCGGTCACGACCTTCTCGACAGCCGCCGCGAACTCCTCGCCGTAGTAGTCGTACGGCGCCTCGGCGCGGTGGTGCACCACCGCCACCAGCAGGAAGTCGTCCGGCAGACCCCCGGCCGCCTTCGACCCCTCCCGCTCACAGCCCTCCGGGGGCCGTGGCATCGCGGCGGCCAACAGGTCGCGGCTCAGCCTCCGTACACCCACGTCGGGCGTCATGACGGCGAACTCGCCGGACTCGCCCGCCACCCGGCCCGGATCGAGCCACTGCTCGTTCAACCGCCGGTTGAAACCCTCCAGCGGTCCGAGCGCCGCGTCCACGTCGGCGACGGCGCGTTCCAGCCGGGGCAGCAGATGGCGGTTGGCCGGCCACAGACACGCGGTAGTGCGTCCGGTGGTGGCGCAGGGCGGGTCATCGGGCTGGAGCGCCGCCGCCGCCCACGGCGTCGCCTTCTCCGGGAGCGCCACCAGCGCAGCAGCCGCCCCGAGGGCGACCACCGCCACCGGGATCACGCCCCACCGTCGGGGCGACACCACCGGACGCCGCGCCAGCGCCGGAACGGCCAGTACCGCCCCAGTGGCGGCCAGACACCACGTCGCCGACGTCAGCATCAGCGCGGTGTCGGGGACGAGGGACCCGGCCCAGTGCTCGTCGACGGCCGGCGCGAACCGGCCGATCCCGGAGCCCGGCGCGAACGCGGCGGCGACGAACAGCGCGTACCAGAAGGCGCCAACCGCCGGCGCCATCAGCCGGGACGGCAGCAACGTGCCGACCACCACACCCACCGCGATCTGGAGCGCCAGCATCGCCGCGCCCAACAGCAGCGGCTCCCACACGGGTGCGAACTCGTCGCTGACGCCGGCCGTGCGGCCGAAAGCGATCACCACGTGCAGTACGTAGGCGAGCAGCGTCCACAGCCAGACGGACGCCCAGAGCAGCAGTGCCTGGCTCCAGCCGCCACGCGCGGCGGTGTCGGTCCACGGCCGGGTGCGGTCCCGCTGGCCTCGGCTGGCCGTCCAGCAGGCAGTGGCCGCCAGCACGGATCCCATGACGATCACGCCGAAGAGCTGCACGACAATGCTCGTGTCCGCCCACCAGCCGATCCAGTCGCTCTCCGCGCGGTCCTCCAGGAGGAGGTACAGCGCGCCGATCAGCGCCATCAGCGGCGCGACCCTGCCCGCCTCGCCCCGGCGCATCTCACTCCACAGCACGCGGATCACCGCCCGGCCTCGCCCGGCTCGGCGCCGTCGGTACCACCGGCGAGGTGCAGGTATCCCGCCTCGACGCCGCCGCCGTCGACCTTGCCGTCCCCGACGAGCGCGCACAGCTCGCCGACCGTGCCGGTGAACCTCACGCGTCCCGCGAGCAGCACCGACACCCGGTCGCAGACGTGCGCGACGTCCTCGGCCAGGTGGGTGCTGAGCACCACCGCGGACCGCTCGCCGAGCCGTTCGATCAGCTCCCGGAACCCGACCCGTTGGGCAGGGTCGAGGCCGACGGTCGGCTCGTCCAGCAGGACGAGTTCGGGCTGGTTCACCACGGCCTGCGCGATGCCGACGCGGCGCAGCATGCCGCCGGAAAGCTCCCGCATCCGCCGGTCGCGGTACGCGGTCATGTCGACAAGCGCCAGCGCGTCGGCCACCCGGCGGGCGCGGTCGCCCGCCGGAACGTTGCGCAGCCACGCCGCGTACGTCACGAACTCCTCGACGGTGAAGCGTGGGTGGTAGCCGAACGACTGCGGCAGCACGCCGATCCGCTCCCGCAGCCGCCTCACCCGGGCCCGTCCCCCGGCCTGCTGACCGAGCAGCGTCACGCTGCCCTCGTTCGGTGTGCGGGCGGTGCTCAGCAGGGACAGCAGCGTGCTCTTGCCCGCGCCGTTCGGCCCGAGCAACGCGGTGACGCCGGCCGGAAAGCCCAGCGACACCCGGTCAAGGGCGACCACGGTCCGGTACCGGACCGTGGCCCCCTCGACCACCGCCACCGCATCACCCCCGGCCAACACCCCGCCGACGTCCACTTGCCCCATACGGCCGGTTTCCACGTCGTTCCCCCTGTCTTCATTTGTGCTGGTCGCCCCCGACGATACTCACCCGCTCCCTGGCCCGGGACCGCGGTCGCGCCGTGAAGTCGCGTGCGGAAAAGCGGCGTTCACCTACCGGGTCGAAGAGCCGCCGCCGGGGAAGGCGGCGCTCCCGGGTGGTCTTCCGTGAAGTGTGGAGTGGGGGCCATGTGGTGTTCACCGGGCGTACAGGCCGGCCCGGCGTGATGGGGGTGCTTGTTCAGACAAGTGATCGTCCCCATCGCCTTCGGGAGAGAACGTGTACAGACCCTCCGTCCGTGGCGCGGCCGTCGTGGCCGGCCTCGCGGCACTCGCCACCCTCACCGCCTGCGGTGCCGCGCCCGACGAGGCGACCGGCGCCGCCGGCAAGGCCAAGGCCAAGGCCGCCACCGCCACCTCCGCCGAGGACTTCGGCGGCATGGACGAACTGGTCGCCGCCGCCGAGAAGGAGGGCAGGCTCAACGTCATCGCGCTGCCCCCGGACTGGGCCAACTACGGCGAGTTGATCAAGCGCTTCCAGGAGAAGTACAAGATCAAGATCAACAGCGAGAACCCGGACGCGTCCAGCGCCGACGAGATCGCCGCCGTCAAGGCCCGCAAGGGACAGAAGCGGGCGCCGGACGTGCTGGACCTGGGCATCGCCTTCGCGCGCAGCGGCGCCGACGAGGGCCTGTTCGCGCCGTACCGGGTGGAGGCCTGGGACAAGATCCCGGACAGTCAGAAGGACGCCGACGCCCGCTGGTACAACGACTACGGCGGCTACGTCTCCATCGGCTGCGACGCCAAGCGCATCAAGAAGTGCCCGGAGACCTTCGCCGACCTGCTGAAGCCCGAGTACAAGGGCAAGGTCGCCCTCAACGGCAACCCGACGAAGTCCGGTTCGGCGTTCGGCGGCGTGTACGCGGCGGCCCTCGCCAACAAGGGGTCCTTCGGCGACATCCAGCCCGGCATCGACTTCTTCGGGAAACTGAAGAAGAGCGGGAACTTCATTCCCGTCGAGTCGACGCCGGCCACCGTCGAGAAGGGCGAGACGCCCATCAGCATCGACTGGGACTACCTGAACGCCGGCTACGCCGACCAGTTCAGGGACAAGGGCGTCGACTGGAAGGTGTCCATCCCCAGCGACGGCGTGTACGCCCAGTACTACTCGCAGGCCGTGAACAAGGAGGCCCCGAACCCGGCGGCCGCCCGGCTGTGGATGGAGTTCCTCTACAGCGAGGAGGGCCAGAACCTGTGGCTGAAGGGCTACGCCCGCCCGGTGCTGCTGCCCGCGATGACCGAGGCCGGCACGGCCGACAAGACGTTTGTCGCCAAGCTGCCGCAGGTCGAGGGTGAGCCGAGCTTCCCGTCCTCCGAGGAGTTGGACAAGGCCAAGGAGACCCTCGCCGAGAAGTGGGACAAGGCACTCTCCTGATGTCCGACCATTCCCCCGCCCCCACCGCCGCCGGCGGCACCGTCCGCCGGCGGCGCGGGCCGCGCACCTGGCTCGCCGCGCTGCCGCTGCTGGTCTTCACCGGACTGTGCTTCGGGGTGCCGCTGGTCGCGCTGCTGTACGGCGCGGTCACCCGCACCGACCCGGACGGCGGCACGGTGTTCACCGGCGAGCACCTGCAGCGCTCGCTCCAGGGCCCGTACCTGAACTCGCTTGTCGGCAGCGTGCAGTTGTCAGCCCTGACCGCGCTGATCGGCGGTGTGCTGGGCGTGCTGATCGCCCGCGCCGTCGTCACCTCCCGGTCGGGCGCGCTGCGCAACGCGGTGCTGACGGCCTCCGGTGTGCTCGCCAACTTCGGCGGGGTACCGCTGGCGTTCGCGTTCATCGCGACCCTCGGCATCTCCGGCGTGGTCACGCAGCTCGCCGACCTCGGCTCGCTCGGCTGGAACCTGTACTCCTTCACCGGCCTGGCCGTCGTCTACCTGTACTTCCTGACACCGCTGATGGTGCTGGTGACCATCCCCGCCATGGACGGGCTGCGATCGCAGTGGCAGGAGGCCGCGCAGAACTCCGGCGCGTCCACCTGGCAGTTCTGGCGGCACGTCGGACTGCCGGTGCTGACGCCGTCCCTGCTCGGCGGCTTCGTTCTGCTCTTCGGCAGCGCGTTCGCCGCGCACGCCACGGCCGCCGCGCTCGTCGGCGGCTCGGTCCCGCTGGTCACCCTGAAGATCGCGGACGCGCTGGCCGGGAACGTCCTGGTCGGCCAGGAGAACGTGGCGCTCGCGCTGAGTCTCGACATGATCCTCATCGCCGGCCTGGTGATGGCCGTGTACCTGCCCCTTCAGCGACGGAGTGCCCGATGGCTGCGCTGACCCCCAC
>NZ_WMLF01000304.1 GCF_014156695.1 Streptomyces durbertensis
GGTCAGTCGCGGACGGGCCCGGGCGGGTCAGTCGCGGAAGGGCCCGGGCGGGTCAGTCGCGGACGGGCCCGGGCGGGTCAGTCGCGGACGGGCCCGGGCGGGTCAGTCGCGGACGGGCCCGGGCGGGTCAGTCGCGGACGGGGGCCACGGTCAGCCCCTCCCGGCCGGCCTCGGGCACGTCGACCCGCACGGTGTCGCCGTCGCGGATCTCCCCGGAGAGGATCTCCCGCGCCAGCTGGTCGCCGATGGACGTCTGCACCAGCCGGCGCAGCGGACGGGCGCCGTACGCCGGGTCGTTGCCCTCGACGGCGAGCCAGTGCAGCGCGGCCGGGGTGACGTCCAGGGTGAGCCGGCGGTCGGCGAGGCGGCGCTGGAGGCTGTCGATCTGGAGCCGGGCGATCCGCTCCAGCTCCTCCGAGCTGAGCGCCGAGAAGACGACCAGGTCGTCCAGCCGGTTCAGGAACTCCGGCCGGAACGCGGCACGCACCGCCGCGAGCACCTTCTCCCGCTGCTCCTCCGGCTTCGCCAGGGGGTCCAGCAGGTGCTGGCTGCCGAGGTTCGAGGTGAGCACGAGGATGGTGTTGCGGAAGTCCACCGTCCGGCCCTGCCCGTCCGTCAACCTGCCGTCGTCCAGCACCTGGAGCAGGATGTCGAAGACCTCGTGGTGCGCCTTCTCCACCTCGTCCAGCAGGACGACCGTGTACGGGCGGCGGCGGACCGCCTCCGTGAGCTGGCCGCCCTCCTCGTAGCCGACGTAGCCGGGCGGCGCGCCGACCAGACGGGCCACCGAGTGCTTCTCGCTGTACTCGCTCATGTCGATGCGGACCATGGCCCGCTCGTCGTCGAAGAGGAAGTCCGCGAGCGCCTTCGCCAGCTCGGTCTTGCCGACACCGGTCGGGCCGAGGAAGACAAACGACCCGGTCGGACGGTCCGGGTCCGAGACGCCCGCACGGGACCGCCGCACCGCGTCGGAGACGGCCCGCACGGCCTCCTCCTGCCCGATGAGCCGACGCCCCAGCTCCTCCTCCATACGCAGCAGCTTCTGCGTCTCGCCCTCCAGCAGCCGGCCGGCGGGAATGCCCGTCCAGGAGGCCACCACGTCCGCGATGTCGTCCGGGCCGACCTCCTCCTTCACCATCGTGTCCCGCGCGGCCTCCTGCTCGGCCTCGGCTGCGGCCTCCAACTGCCGCTCCAGGGAAGGGATCTCGCCGTACAGCAGCTTCGAGGCCGTGTCGAAGTCGCCGTCGCGCTCGGCACGCTCGGCCTGGCCCCGCAACTCGTCCAGGCGCTCCTTCAGCTCACCCACCCGGTTGAGGGACTGCTTCTCCTTCTCCCAGCGGGCCGTGAGCTGTCGCAGCTCCTCCTCGCGGTCGGCGAGGTCCCGCTTGAGCTTCGCCAGCCGCTCCTGGGACGCCACGTCCGACTCGTTGGCCAGCGCCAGCTCCTCCATCCGCATCCGGTCCACCGAGCGCTGCAGCTCGTCGATCTCCACGGGCGAGGAGTCGATCTCCATGCGCAGCCGGCTGGCGGCCTCGTCGACCAGGTCGATGGCCTTGTCCGGCAGGAACCGGG
This sequence comes from Streptomyces durbertensis, assembly GCF_014156695.1. Taxonomy (GTDB): domain Bacteria; phylum Actinomycetota; class Actinomycetes; order Streptomycetales; family Streptomycetaceae; genus Streptomyces; species Streptomyces durbertensis. The sequence goes on from NZ_WMLF01000304.1 coordinate 1,573, forward strand.
AGGTGATGTAGCGGTCGGAGAGCGCGGCGGCGGCGACCAGCGCGCTGTCCGCGATCTGCACCTTGTGGTGCGCCTCGTAACGCCCCTTGAGACCGCGCAGGATCGCGATCGAGTCCTCCACGGACGGCTCGGCGACGAGCACCTGCTGGAAGCGCCGCTCCAGCGCCGCGTCCTTCTCGATGCGCTCCCGGTACTCGTCGAGCGTCGTGGCGCCCACCATGCGCAGCTCGCCGCGCGCCAGCATCGGCTTGAGCATGTTGCCGGCGTCCATCGCCGAGTCGCCGCCGGCGCCCGCGCCGACCACGGTGTGCAGCTCGTCGATGAAGGTGATGATCCGGCCCTCACTGGACCTGATCTCCGCCAGCACCGTCTTCAGGCGCTCCTCGAACTCACCCCGGTACTTCGCCCCGGCGACCATCGCGCCCAGATCCAGCGAGACGAGCCGCTTGCCGCGCAGCGACTCGGGCACGTCACCCTTCACGATGCGCTGCGCCAGCCCCTCGACCACGGCCGTCTTGCCGACGCCCGGCTCACCGATGAGCACCGGGTTGTTCTTCGTCCGCCGCGACAGCACCTGCACGACGCGCCGGATCTCGTGGTCCCGCCCGATGACCGGGTCCAGCCGGCCGTCGCGCGCGGCGGCGGTGAGGTCCGTGCCGAACTTCTCCAGCGCCTTGTACGTGCCCTCCGGGTCGGGATTCGTGACGCGCTGCCCGCCACGCGTCCGCTGGAACGCGTCCAGCAGCTTCTTCGCCGTGGCGCCCTGCTCCTTCAGTAGTTCACCGGCCTGCCCGCCCTGGGAGGCGACGCCGATCAGCAGGTGCTCGGTGGAGACGTACTCGTCCCCCAGCTCCTTCGCCCGCTGCGACGCGTCGGCGAGGGCGGCCAGCAGCTCCCGGTTCGGCTGCGGACGGGACACCGTCGCCCCCTGCACCCGGGGCAGCGCGGCGAGCAGCCGCTCCGTCCCCGACCGCAGCGCCGCCTGGTCGGCCTCGACGGCGGCGAGCAGGTCGCGGATGTTCTCGTTGTCCGAGCCCTCCAGCAGGGCGAGCAGCAGATGCGGCGGCGTGATGTCGGGGTGGCCGTCGGTGAGCGCGCGGTTGTTGGCCGCGCTGATGGCTTCGCGGCTCTTGTTGGTCAGCTCGGCTTCCACGGGCGGGTCTCCTCCTCGTTGCACCTTGTTGCACCTTGGCACCTTCGGCCTGCGGCAGTAGCTCCGGCCCACGGCAGACCTGCAGGTCAACCACCCGGCCGACCTCCATGATGCCTCTCCGATCCGATGTCCTGCCACCTACAGAGTACACAAACCTGAGTCGATGCGACTCAATCCATCGCGGAAGTCCGGCGACTCTCCGAGTGAAGCGCCCCGGCCGGTGTGACAACAGCGGGAACACGCGATCAGGTCCGGTCGGCCCCGCGAACCGGGCCCTCCGACCCACCCGGCGCGCACAGCGGGCCACGCACAGCGGGCAGGCCGTCGAGGAAGCCCCGGTCGGAGGAAGCCCCAATCGCCCGCGCCGCGGGGTCGCGGTGAACGAGGGGCTCAGGCGGGGACGTGGAGGGTGGTGACGCGGCTGGCGAAGTGGTGTTCGTGTTCGCGGCGGCGGGCTCGGCGGCGGAGGCGGAGTATCTGGCTGACGCCGAGGGCCTGGAGGAGGAAGACGACGGAGAACGCGACGCGGAAGTCGTCGCCGGTCGCGTCGAGCAGGAGGCCGACGCCGAGGAGTGCGGTCATGGAGGCGGTGAAGCCGCCCATGTTGACGATGCCGGAGGCGGTGCCCTGCCGCTCGGGCGGGTTCGCCGGGCGGGAGTAGTCGAAGCCGACCATGGAGGCGGGGCCGCAGGCGCCGAGGACCAGGCAGGTGGTGACCAGCAGCCAGGTCGGTGCCGTCCCCGGCCAGGCCAGGACGGCGGCCCAGACGGCGGCGGTGGCGCCGACCGTGCCGAGCACGATCGGCGTCCTGGCCTCCTGGCGGCGGGCGACGAGCTGGCCGTAGACGAGGCCGACCACCATGTTGGACAGCACGATGAGGGTGAGCAGCCCGCCGGCCTCCGCCATCGTGCGGCCCTGGTCGCGGACGAGGAACGGCAGCCCCCACAGCAGCAGGAAGACCATGGCCGGGAACTGGGTGGTGAAGTGCGCCCACATGCCGAGGCGGGTGCCGGGCTCGCGCCACGCCTCGCCGATCTGGCGGCGGACGTAGCCGGGGCCGAGGTGGGCGGTGGCCGGCGGCGGGTGCCCGGCGGGCCGGTCGCGGAGGACGGTGAGGACGAGCAGCAGCACCACAAGCCCGCCGGCGGCGCTGCCGGCGAACGTCGGGGTCCAGCCGAACGCGGCGAGCACCCGGGCCAGCACAAGCGTGGTGACCAGGTTGCCGGCCATGCCGATGAGCGCGGCGATCTGCGCGATCAGCGGTCCACGCCGGGCGGGGAACCACTGGGCGCCGAGGCGCAGCACGCTGATGAACGTCATCGCGTCGCCGCAGCCGAGCAGCGCGCGGCAGGCGAGCGCGGCCGGGTAGGAGTCGGCGAGCGCGAAGCCGAACTGGCCGACGGTGAAGAGCGCGACGCCGAGGGTGAGGGTGCGCTTGGCGCCCCAGCGGTCGACGAGCAGGCCGACCGGTATCTGCATGCCGGCGTAGACGAGGAGTTGGAGGATGGAGAAGGTGGAGAGCGCGGAGGCGTTGACGGCGAACCGGTCGGCGGCCTCGAGCCCGGCGACGCCGAGGCTGGTGCGGTAGGTGACGGCGACGAAGTAGACGGCGACGCCCACGCCCCAGACCAGGACCGCGCGCCGGCCGCCCGGCGGGTCGCCGGGCAGCCGGGTGGGGGCGTCGAGCGGCTCCCGGCCGCTCATCGGGCGGCGTCGCCGTGCAGCAGGCGGCGCACGGAGCTGACGTGCCGGTGCACGGCCGCGACGGCGGCGTCGGCGTCGGCGTCCTGCAGCGCCTGGAGGATCTCGGTGTGTTCGGCGATGTTGCGGTCGACGCGTTCGGGGTGGGCGTGCATGACGGCGACGCCCATCCGCAGCTGGCGGTCGCGCAGCTGGTCGTAGAGGCGGGTGAGGATGCGGTTCCCGGTGGCCTCGACGAGGGTCGCGTGGAAGCAGCGGTCGGTGACCGCCACCTGGGCGAGGTCGCCGGCGGCGGCCTGCTGCTTCTGCCGCTCCAGCAGCTCGGTCAGCCGTTCGACGAGTCCGGCGGGGACGGGCACGGCCCGGCGCGCGGCGTGCTCCTCGACGAGCAACCGGGTCTCCACGACGTCGGCGATCTCCTGGGCGGAGACGGGGAGGACGAGCGCGCCCTTCTTCGGGTACAGCTTGAGCAGGCCCTCCACCTCAAGGCGCAGCAGCGCCTCCCTGACCGGGGTGCGGGAGACGCCGACGGCCTCGGCGAGTTCGCCCTCGGTGAGCAGTTCCCCGCCCTCGTAGCGGCGGTCGAGCACCGCCTGCTTGACGTGCCGGTAGACGCGTTCGGCGGCGGGCTGGCCACGCGAGGGCGCGGCGGCGCCGGGGGTCTGGGCTGCTGCGGCGGCTGGGCACATGCCGACACCATAGATACAACAGGTATGCGGAAGGAACACGCATCCACGATCCGGACAGCCGGGGCCGAGGTCGGAGCGGAATCCCGGGTCGCACGGTGATCGACCTCGACGACAAGCCGCTTGCCGACGTGGCCCGGGCGCTGGGCACCAGCACCACGCGGGACACGGTGGAGGCCGCCCTCCACACCGTCGATGAACGTCGCACGCGGCTCCTGACCGGCCCGAGCGCCCTCGCGGGCACTCACCGGGCAGGGCCGGCACCGCGGTGCCGGCCCTGTGGACCTGCCGGTGGCCGCCACGGCGCGGCTTCAGCGCCGCCCCCGGGGCATCGATCGCCGCGCGTCATCCCTGTCGGAGGTGGTCGGTGGTGCGGCTGAAGGCCTGGGCGCCTTGGCCGGCGGCGAGGGCACGGGTGGTGAGGCGGAGGGCGGCCGCCGCGGCGCCCGGGTCGAGGCGGTGGTGTTCGGCCACATGCACGATGTGCTCGAAGGTGGCGTGCGCCGAGGCGATCGTGCTCTCGTCGCCCGGGTGGTCGCCGGCGTCGACGTTCCGTGCGAACTCGTCGAGGAGCGTCGGCATGAAGCCGAGGATGCCCTGGGCGAAGGGCGCGATGTCCTCGGCGCTGACGCCCTCGGCGCGAGCGAGCGCGAGGGCGTGCGTGTAGCCGCTGGTCATCGTCCAGAAGAAGTCCAGCAGGGCGATGTCGTGGGCGGCGGCCCGGCCCGGTTCCGCGCCCAGGTAGGCGGCGGTGCCGCCGAGCGCGGCGAAGGTGCGCCGGTGCCGCTCGAAGAGGTCCGCCGGGCCGCTGTAGAGGACCACCGCGTCGGCGGTGCCGATGAGCGGGACGGGGCTCATGATCGCCCCGTCCAGGTACTCCACCCCGTGTTCGCGCGCCCATTCGGCGGTGGCGCGGGCGCGGTCGGGGGTGTCGGCCGTGAGGTTGACCAGCGTGCGGCCGCGCAGGGCGTCGGCGGCGGGTTCGAGGACGGCGTGCGCGGCGTCGTAGTCGACGACGCAGACGATCACGAGGTCGCCGGCGGACACGGCGTCCGCCGGGCTCGCCGCTTCCTTGGCGCCGAGTTCGAGCAGTTCGCCGGCGCGGCCCGGGGTGCGGTTCCAGACGGTGAGGGTGTGGCCGGCGGCCAGCAGGGCCCGGCTGAGGGCCCGGCCCATCGGTCCGAGGCCCAGCACGGTGACGGCGGTGGGGGTGACGGCGGGGTTGTTGGTGGCGGTGTCGCTCATGTCCGCGCTCGTTTCCGGTAGTTGGGGTTCGGTGGTCGCGCCGCCCCCTCCCCCGTTGCGGTGGGGGGCGGCGTACCGACGGCCGTTGCGCCGACCGCTGAGGTGACTGTGCCGCCGCCCGCGCACGAACCGCCGACGGTCCACGCACGGTGTCGGTGGGGCCGGTTACGGTGTGGTCATGCGCTTCGGGGTCCTGGGTCCGGTGACCGTCTGGTCGGCCGACGGTCGGCCCGTCCCGATCCCGGAGCTGAAGGTGCGCACGCTGCTGGCCCTGCTGC
>NZ_WMLF01000305.1 GCF_014156695.1 Streptomyces durbertensis
CTCCCCGGACGCTCGTCCTCCGACCGCCGAGACTCACCCCTCGCCGTCACGACGCCGCCCCCTCCCCCGCCACCCGGCACTCGGCGGCGTGCCGCCGCAACAACACCCGACAGTCCGTCGCAGCGGACAGATCCCCGGCCTCTTCCTTGTCCCGCTCGGCCGCACGCAGCTTCACGCACGTCTCGCACCTGGCCGTGACGTCGCTGGCCAGGCTGGTCACGCGGGCGTAACCCCCGCGCTCGGCAGCGGACATGGCAACTCCTCTCTGTAGCGGTTTCACCACCAAGGAGTCACAGAGTGGTCTAGAGTCGGAAGCCCCTTCAACGTTGCAGCTACGGAGGAAATGTTGGTCAACCGCAAGGAGTTGAACCCTGAGGAGAGCCCGGAGGCCGCATACGGCGCGCGTTTACGCAGGGAACGGGAGGCGCGAGGGTGGAAGCAAGACGACCTGGCCGAGCGGATCGGATACACCGGCCGTCACGTCTCAGCTGTGGAAACCTGTCACAAGCCTCCAACCCGTCGGTTCTCAATCGCGCTTGACGCCGCCTTTGGAACCGAGGGAACCGCTGACTCGTTCGAGCGGGAGTGGCGGGAGATCAAGCACGGCGTGCTGCTCCAGGGGTTCCCCGAGTACGTGGGGTACGAAGGTCGAGCCGCAGAGATCCGCCTGTTCGAGAACGGGGTGATACCCGGACCGCTTCAGACTCGTGAGTACGCGCAAACCCTGGCCGACGCGGCCGTGGCGCGCGGAGACATCACGCGCGAACAGGCCGAGGAGCGAGTGTCGTTCCTCATGGAACGTCAGGCTGCGCTGGCACGCACCACGCCGCCCATGGTGATAGCGGTGTTGGACGAAAGCTGCGTCCGTCGGCCCATCGGCGGCCCCGACGTCATGGGCGCACAGCTGCAACACCTCATCGACTTCGCCGCGCAACCGAACACCATGTTCCAGCTCGCCCCCTTCAGCCTCGGCGAGCAGCGCCCGTTCAACCGGTCGGTGAATCTACTGACTCTGCCCGACCGGTCGGTGGCCTCGTACGTGGAGTCGCAGACACAGGGGTATTTCGACCGGGAGTTGGCTTCCGTGTTGCCGCTGCTGAGGGCCTACCATCAGCTACAGGCCGTGTCTCTCTCGCAGGCAGCCTCCATCGATGTGATCCACCAACTACGAAAGGGCACACCGTGACGACCGAACCCATAACGCCGGAGTGGATCAAGTCCTCGTACAGTGACAACGGCGGAACCTGCGTGGAGTGGGCTCCGCGCGTCGCATCCGCCACCGGCGCCGTGCCGGTTCGCGACTCCAAGCGCCCGACCGGTCCAGTGCTGCGCTTCTCCGCCGACGCGTTCGCCGCGTTCGTCACGGGCGTCAAGGCCGGAGAGGTGACCAACCTCTGACGCCGACGGGCCCGACCGGACCACATCAGGAACGACAACAACCCCGCCATACCCCGTAGCCGAGGGCATGGTGGGGTTTCGTTTCACCCGTGCGAATGAGCGGGTACCCGGACCGCGCCCTGATGGCCCGCTCCGAGTCGGCGCAGCGAGGCTGCCTTGAGCGTGATCTCGCCTCGTGCCGCCATGTTCACGGCCTACCATCAGCTACAGGCTGAAGCAGCCTCCCAGGCGGCGTCCGTGGCAAGGATCTACGAGTTGCGAAAGGGCACACCGTGACGACCGAGTCCCCCCGCTGGTTCAAGTCCACCTACAGCGACAACGGTGGCGTCTGCGTCGAGGTCGCGGCAAACCTCGCCACCTCCCACGGCGTGGTCCCCGTCCGCGACTCCAAGCACCCGACTGGCCCGGCTCTGACCATCCCCACCCCCGCCTTCACCACCTTCGCGGCAAGCATCAGAACCGGCACCCTCCCCACTCCCTAATCACCCACGAGACCAGCACTACGCCGGACACCACCACACTGGCGCCGTTTCACCCCATTAAGCCGACTTGCCGGGATCAATGAAAGTAAGTAAAAACCGCCCTCCCCCGCCACAAACCCGCAGGTCATCTCCTCTGCTCCCCGCGCACGCGGGGATGGTCCTATCCGGTTCGGCCTGGCGACGACTCCGCCGCCCTGCTCCCCGCGCACGCGGGGATGGTCCCGCGCTGCACCCTGCACTGCCCACGGTGCAAGCCTGCTCCCCGCGCACGCGGGGATGGTCCCGCGTCCGGCTGGCGGAGGTGTCCACCGCCACCCTGCTCCCCGCGCACGCGGGGATGGTCCCAAACCCGACGTGTACGCGGTCACCCGCGCTCGCTGCTCCCCGCGCACGCGGGGATGGTCCCGGTGCGCGAAGGGCCATGATGCATCTGTGATGCTGCTCCCCGCGCACGTGGGGATGGTCCCGAGCAGTGGGCGCTCTGAGCATGGCGACGGCCCTGCTCCCCGCGCACGCGGGGATGGTCCCTGACCCCAGTTCGCACTAACTCGCTCCTGCTGCTGCTCCCCGCGCACGCGGGGATGGTCCCCGGTGGCGCCGCACCGCGAAGGGCTTCTACGCCTGCTCCCCGCGCACGCGGGGATGGTCCCAGGGTCATTTTCAACGGCCGAGACATGGACTGCTGCTCCCCGCGCACGCGGGGATGGTCCCGCCCAGTTCCCGACCTCCAGCGCCCCGTCCACCTGCTCCCCGCGCACGCGGGGATGGTCCCGGGCAGTCACGAAACATGCTGTCGCACGCCGCCTGCTCCCCGCGCACGCGGGGATGGTCCCGCGGCCTGCGCCTCGTCGGTGACGGCCTCGGCCTGCTCCCCGCGCACGCGGGGATGGTCCTGAGGCCAAGCAGCCTCGCTTCGTCGGGGGAGACTGCTCCCCGCGCACGCGGGGATGGTCCCGATTGCGAAGTTGGTCGTGTATCGGTGGGTCACTGCTCCCCGCGCACGCGGGAATGGTCCCTCGCCAGGCTGCGGCGCCTGGTCGTGCGGCGTCTGCTCCCCGCGCACGCGGGCATACTCAATCGGTCACCGGCTCACGTGAGTCGGTGGCCTTCCTTCGGGCCCTACCGCTTCAAGATCGCTCCAGGCATGCACCGCTTTGAGACTCCGCGGCGTCCGCGCGTTGCGAGGGGCGAGGGGACGGAACCGGGGCGGGTCAGTGCCAGACTGCTTCCATGCAGGACAACTTCTTCTCGCTCACCCGGGTGCGACTACGGCACTACAGGAGCATCGCGGCGGCCGACGTCGAGTTGGGGCGTCTCCTGCTGCTCGTAGGCCCGAACGGCTCAGGGAAGAGCAACTTCCTGGACGCGTTGAGGCTACTGTCCGAGTCGTTGCAGAACTCACTCGATCGAGCACTCCGCGCCCGTGGGGGAGTGACGGAGGTCCGCCGCAGGTCCGCAAGTCATCCAACCCACTTCGCCATTGACCTCGAGTATCGATCCCCTGATTACGAGGGCGAATACGGGTTCGAGGTCGTTGCGGTCGAAGATGGCGGTTTTCGCATTTCAAAGGAACGCTGCAGGGTTCGGCACACCACCTCGCCAACTGGCGGTACGCAGCCCACGGATTCGCATTTCTGCATCGAAAACGGCCAGCTGACCGAAAAGTCCGAGCCCGTCATGCCACCGGTTGATGAGCAGCGGCTCTATCTGGTTTCCGCAGCGGGCCTGGACGTCTTTCGCCCCGTATTCGACGGCCTGTCCGGTATCAGTGTTTTCAGTTTGAACCCCGACGTCATCCGTCAACCGCAGATCCCGGACTCCGGGGAGTTCCTGCATCGCGACGGTGGGAACATCGCCAGTGTATTGCACCGACTGGAACGCACGGAGCGCGGCCGTGCGGACAAAGCGCGAATCGAGAGCTACCTGCGTCACATCGTCCCGGGCATGCGTGGGGTATCCCGCTCCGAACTGGGGAACTGGGAAACGCTGGAATTCAGCCAGGACGTACGCGGGGCGCATACTCCCTGGCCATTCCAGGCCCAGTCGGTCTCGGACGGCACGCTACGTGCCCTCGGCGTCCTGGTTTCGCTGTTCGCCGGCACTGGCAGCACCCTCAGCACCATCGGCATCGAGGAGCCGGAAAGCGCGCTCCACCCCGCCGCAGCCGGCGTACTCCTCGACGCGCTTCGAGACGCGAGCGAGCGCCGCCAGGTGATTGTCACGAGCCATAGCCCCGACCTTCTGGACCGGCACGACTTCACGTTGGACGAACTCCGGGCAGTCCGTGCCGTCGAAGGCGAAACGCAGATCGGGGAGTTGGACGAAGCGGGCGCGATGGCGTTGCGCGAGAATCTGTACACTCCGGGTGAGCTACTCAGGAACGATCAGCTACTTCCGGGGGCACCTCGATGAACGTCTCGCCCGTCGTGGCTCCCATCGTGGAGGGGCACGGCGAGGTCCAAGCAGTACGACAGCTCGTCACTCGAATCGCGGCCGAACACTTGAACACCTGGGTGGAGGTTGCCCAGCCGTTCCGCCTCGACGCGGGAAAGATGCGCAAGCCCGACGAGTTGGCAAAGGCCGTTCGCTTACAAGCGGTACGCGCTCAGGGGCGGCCGGGCGGTGTCCTGATCCTCCGGGACGGCGACGACAGCGACGTCAACTGTCCGGTGGCACTGGCGCGCCTGATAGCGCCCGCACCGACACTTGTACCCGTCCCCGTGGAAGTTGTGATCGCCCGGCACGAATACGAGGCGTGGTTTCTCGCCGCAGCGGAATCGCTGCGCGACCACCCGGCGGTTCGTGACGACGCCGCCACGCCGCCGGAACCGGAGGCCAGGCGCGGCGCAAAGAGCCAGTTGCAGGCGATGATGCACGAGTCCTACAAGGAGACGCTTCACCAGGCACGGTTCTCGTCGCTCATGGACCTGGCTGCCGCAGCGGACCGGAGTCGGTCGTTCCGCCGGATGGTCCACGCCGTCGAGAACCTTGTGACCTCCAGACCCGTGTGAGGACCTGTCACCAGCGCCATCGCGGCTGCCTCCGAGGCGCGTGGGTCGGCGGCGGGCGCACCGCAGGCATTCGTTCGACGCACGGGGCACATCGGTGATCGCGACCACTCAGGAGAGCTGAAACAGGTGACGCAGCTCCGCGTGGGAGAGCTGCACGAACTCCGAGCAACAGGCTTGCCGCACACCGTGCTTGTCGGCGGCGGCGAGCAGGTGACCAAGCACCGCCGCGAGCGAGGTGAAGCCTTCCGGAGGACGAAGAAGCCAGATGCGGCCCCGAGGTCGGGCGGGCACTCCCGACTCGGCGAGCAGGTCGTTCACCTCGGCCTCCTCGTACAGCAGTTCCTCCTCGCTCAGAGGCCGGCAACAGACCGTGGTGACGTTGCCGGCGCTGTCGACACACGTCTCCATCGACCACACGGTGGAGCGGTCCGGCACCCACGTCCGCGCCCCGGAAGGCCAGACGTACGGAAGGAAGCACCAGAGTGCGACCTCGGGAGCGGGATACCACTCGAGCTGCGCCAACTCCCTCATCTCAGGCAGCTCTTCACGCTCCAACTCCGTTTGATGTGTGCGCCCGGCAACCTGCGGATTCGGTGGCTCCTGCCGACCCCAGTCCATGGCACCCACGGTAGACCTCGACGCCCGGGGCGACCGCAAGCGCACGCGACTTCCTCCACTCGAACACAGGGCAAGACGGTCCGGAAAACGTCTCGCCCACCTACCATCAGTCCCAAGCTGGCACCCTCAGCCCCCTGACCACTCCGGCCAGGCCTGGCAGCCGTACACAACGCCCGAAATAGTCTGACTTGCGAGGTTCGGCGAAAGTGAGTAAAAACCGCCCTCCGCCGCCACAAACCCGCAGGTCATCTCCTCTGCTCCCCGCGCACGCGGGGATGGTCCCCTCGGCACCCGGCACGGCGGCCGGAGCGGACTCTGCTCCCCGCGCACGCGGGGATGGTCCCTGGCACTTCGCCGTCGTGGCGCAGGCCCGCGCCTGCTCCCCGCGCACGCGGGGATGGTCCCTGGGACGCGACTGTCCTGACGGCTGTCACAGCCTGCTCCCCGCGCACGCGGGGATGGTCCCGGGCCGCTCGTCTCGTCCACGCTGTCCGAACTCTGCTCCCCGCGCACGCGGGGATGGTCCCGACGATGTTCCCGGCGGTGGTGCGGAGCAGTACTGCTCCCCGCGCACGCGGGGATGGTCCCGGGGCAGGGGTAGTAGTCGCAGGCATCGGCCACTGCTCCCCGCGCACGCGGGGATGGTCCCTGGTTCTTGACCTCCCGACGCGTGACCCGGACCTGCTCCCCGCGCACGCGGGGATGGTCCGGTGTGTACGTCAGCGAGGCAATGAAGGACCCGCTGCTCCCCGCGCACGCGGGGATGGTCCCCTTGCCGACCGGGGCGGCGCCAGCACCCTCGACTGCTCCCCGCGCACGCGGGGATGGTCCGGTTGTCCGCGACCGCCCGGAGCCGCGCCGGTCCTGCTCCCCGCGCACGCGGGGATGGTCCCCCGTACAGAGGGTCAGGTGCTATACGTCCCCGCTGCTCCCCGCGCACGCGGGGATGGTCCCGAAACCCACGGGGGGTTGTTCTGCGAATTCGGCTGCTCCCCGCGCACGCGGGGAGGGGGCTGTCTGGAACCGGGAGGGCGGTGCGCTGCATGTATG
>NZ_WMLF01000306.1 GCF_014156695.1 Streptomyces durbertensis
GTCCACCGGTGCCCTTCGCCCCGGCTTCTCACCGCGGCCCTTCGCCGGTCCGGTCGCCCGGAGCGTCCGGTTCAGCGGCCGACGCGCGCGCCGCGCCGCTTCCACAGGACGGCGGCGGCCACACTGCCGACCAGCAGTGCCGAACCACCCGCGAGCGCGGCGACGTTGACACCGCCGCCGTCGCTGGTGCCGCCGACGCCGGTGCGCACGGGCCCGCTGGGGGTGCCGGGCGCCTGGTGGGCACCCTCGTGGCGGTCCTCCTGGCGGCCGTCGCCGTGCTTGTCCTTCTCCTCGTCCGCGCGCTGGTGCTCCGTGCCCTGGTCCCCGTCGTGGTGCTTGTCCCGGTGCTTGTCCTCGTCCTTCACCGGCTTCTCGTGGTCGCCGGTCCGGCCGTGGTGCTCCTTGTCGGCGTCCTTGTCGGCCGGCTCCGGCCCGTCGTCCCGGCCGTCGTGCTCCTTGCGCTCGGCGTTGTCGTCCTTGGGGTCGTGCTTCGGCTCGGAGGAACGCTCGTCGGGATCGTCGGTCTTTCGGCGGTCGCCCGTGCGGTCGGCGGGGGTCGCGTCCCGGTCCACGCGGAGGGTGGCCGCCCACTGCTCACCGCCCGGGCACAGGCCGTCGACGCCCCACTCGGAGACCCGGCCGACGGCGTTCGGCCCGTCGCCGGTGAAGCTCGCGGCGGAGGCGATCTTCGCCCGGCCGCGGTAGGCGGGCCCGGCGACGGAGTCGTTGTCCTCCTGGCCGGTGACCCGGGCCAGCCGCACCGTCCCCTTCGCGAACGCCTGGGAGGTGGCCTCGATGGAACCGGGGATGCTGCCCTGGACGGGATCACAGCTGACGTAGACGGTGACGGTGCCGCCCGGGGCGACCACGCGTGGCGAGGTCTCCGCGTCCGCCGCCACCGCCGGGGCGGCGGAGAGGGCGAGGAGGCAGGCGGTGCCCGCGAGTGCCGCGGGCGCTCGTAGGGCTGTGCGCATGTCGCTACTCCGTTTCCCGCGTGTGACCACCGAGCGGGATAGGCGTGCACTCGATCGGTCACACCACGTGATCATCACGCTAGGGTCGGCGCGGGAGCGGCGCACTCGGCGCACAGCCATTCGAGTTCCGCCGGTCCCGGCGGGTCCCGCCGGGACCGGCGTGCGCTCAGCGGTCGGTGACCGGGACCACCGCCACCGGGCACTGGGAGTGCAGCAGGACGGCGTTGGTGACCGAGCCCATCGCCAGCCCACCGGGGTGCATACGCCTGCGGTGCCGCCCGACGACCACCACGTCCGCCGACTCCGAGGCGGCCACAAGCCGGCCCGCGGCGTCCCCCGGCGCGATGGTGTACTCGACGACCACGTCGTCGTACCGCTCCAGGTAGGGCCTGAGCCGGTCACGCTGGGCGTCGGCGGTGACCCGGGCGATCTCGGGACCCTCCGGGTCGGTGGCGTCCGGGTAGTTGCCGAGCATCGACAGGCTGGAGAACGGCACCGGGTGGGTGGTGACGACCTGCAGCGCGGCGCCCCGGCGCTGCGCCTCCGCGAGCGCGAACTCCACCACCGGGGCCGCCGTCTCCGAGGTCTCCAGACCGAGCACCACCCGCCCGTACGGCTCGGCCAGCGCACCGCCGCCGCGCTCCTTGTGCGGGATGACCACCACGGGGCAGGCGGCGCGGGCCGCCGTCGCCCGGCTGTTGGAACCGAGCAGCAGACTGGCGAAACCGCCCCGCCCCCGGGAACCGAGCACCATCAGCTGCGCCTGCGGCGCCATCTCGGGCAGCACCGACGCCGGGGACCCGCTCATCGTCGTGTACCGCACCTCGGGCAGGTCGGAGCGGTCCCGCAACTGCTCCCTCACCCAGTCCAGGACCGGGTCCTGGCCGGGCGGCGGCGCCTCGGGCATCGGCTCCGGCAGGCTGGTCACCTGGGGCGGCCACACCCACACGTGGACGACGAGCAGCTCGCTCTCGCGCCGGGTCGCGGCGTCCAGCGCCCACTCCAGTGCGCGGAGGCTGTGTTCGGAACCGTCCACCGCGGCGACGACGGGGAGGTTGTTCATGGCGTATCAGTTCCTCTCGGCACGACCACGGGCATCGGGAGACGCTCGTGTCATTCCAGCCCTCTGTCATTCCAGGGTGCGCTCACGTGCCGTGGCGCGCGAGGGCAGTGGGCCGGCCGGGGGCACGCCCCGTCCGCGGCGACGCTCGCCGCGTGCCCGTCGTCCTGTCAGCCGGACTCTACGTAGCCGGAGTTGGGCACCGACAGGGCCGTTCGGCCCTGCCGTTCCACTGACCGGGCGTCACTGTCAATAACTGATCAGTCGTAGTTATGCTTCTTGCGGTTCAGCGCGGACGGCAGTGGACGCGGTCGTTCCACGCCTTTGCCGTGCCCGGGCGCTGATCCGCCGCTGTCGTCCCCACACGTTCGGTTGGTTGAGCTGCTGATGACCCATGCTGGATCACCTCCAGGAGATCCCCGGCCCGCCTCGGCGCTCGTCTGGGTCCTGCCCACGGCGGTGACCGCGGCCGCCGCGCTCACCGCGGCGCTCCTGGTCTCCCCGGGGCTGCGCGCCCCCATCTTCTGGATCGGGCTCGCCGCCACGCTGTCCACCGCAGTCGTCGCCGCGGAGGCCGCCCGCCGCGGCCGTGCCGCCGCCGCGCTGCGCCAGGAGGTGGCCGCCCGCGAGGCCGCGCTGGCCCGGCAGGAGGCGGAGACCGTCCGCCTCGCCGAGCAACTGCTCCCCCACGTCGTCGCCCGGCTCCGCCAGGGCGACTTCCCCGACGACGTGCTCGCCGGCCTCGGCGAGGACCTCTCCCCCGGGCTGACCGAGGAGTTCCGCGCCGCGCACCGGGCGGTGCTGCGGACCGTCGTCGACGTGGTCTCCGCCGAGGAGGACCTGCGCGACTCCGCCCAGCGCGCCTTTGTGAACATCGCCCGCCGCGTGCAGGCCATCGTCCACCAACAGGCCGGCGAACTACGGGACATGGAGGACCGGCACGGCCAGAACCACGAGGTGTTCGGCGACCTGCTCCGGCTCGACCACGGCACCGCCCTGATCGGCCGCCTCGCCGACAGCATCGCCGTGCTCGGCGGCGCCCGCCCGGGCCGCCAGTGGAACCGCCCGGTGCCGCTGTTCAGCGTGCTGCGCGGCGGCATGTCCCGGATCATCGACTACCAGCGGGTCGAACTGCACTCGGTCACCGAGGTCGCCGTCGTCGGCCCGGCCGTCGAACCGCTCATCCACACACTCGCCGAACTCCTCGACAACGCCACCCGCTACTCGCCGCCGCAGACACGGGTCCACCTGACCGCGGTGGAGGTGCAGTCCGGCGTCGCCATCGAGATCGAGGACGGCGGCGTCAGCCTCAGCGAGGAGGCCCGCCGCCGGGCCGAACGCATGCTCCAGCAGGCCCAGGAGGGCCTGGACCTCGCCGACCTCGGCGAGACCCCGCGGCTGGGCCTGGCCGTCGTCGGCCGGCTCGCCCGCGCGTACGACTTCAAGGTCTCGCTCCGCACCTCGGCCTACGGCGGCGTGCGCGCCGTGCTGATCGTGCCGCAGGAACTGATCACCACCGCGCCGGCCACCGGCCGCGCGCACGGCATCGGCGCCTCCTCCGGCCCCCGGCCGACCCCGACCACCACCGGATCCGCCTCCGCCCCCGCGTCCGCCGGGGGCACCCTGGGCGGCTCCGCCGGGGTCGGCGTCCCCGCCGCACGGGCGGCCGCGGCGCCCGCCACCACCGCCAGGCCGCTCCCGCCCGCCCGGCCGGAGAACGACCGCGACACGTCCGGCGGGAGCGGCCCGGAGGGTCTGGAGAAGCGTGGCGTGGAGGCCGAGAGCGTCCCGGAGATCACCGAACGCACGCCCAGCGGGCTCCCGCAACGCCGCCGGCGGGCCCGGGCCGCCGCGCCCGCCACCGCGCCGCCCGGCCGGTCGGTGGACCCGGTGATCTCCGCGGCCTCGGCGGCGGCGGCCGACACGACCGACCCGCCGGGCCAGGAAGCGCCACCCGTCCAGCCCGGCATGTGGATGGCGGCGTTCCAGAGCGGCATCTCCGGCGAGAGCACGGCAGCTCCCTCTGCCGGACAGACCCAAGAAAAGCCTTCGGAAAAGAGTGAGCAGCCATGATTCAGCACCGGCCCAACCTGGACTGGATGCTCAAGGACCTCGCCGAGAGCGTTCCGCAGACCCGGCACGTCATCGTGCTGTCCGCCGACGGCCTGCGGATGGGCGCCCACGGCACCGACACCGACACCGCCGACCGGCTCGCCGCCGCCTGCGCCGGCCTGCAGAGCCTCGCCGGCGCGGTCGCGGTCGAACTCCCGCACAGCGACGGGAAGATGCGGATGGTCGTCATCGAACTGGACGGCGGCTTCTTCTACCTGATGGCGGCCGGCGCCGGCGCCTACCTCGCGGTCCTCACCGACGAGGGCGTGGACGCGGGTCTGATAGGAGCACGGATGCGGGACCTCGTCGCCCGCATCGGGCAACACCTGACCAGCCCTCCACGCCATGACGGACCGGCCGCATGAGGGGTGGCGACGAGGAATGGGACGAAGGCACGCCGGAACGGCTTTACGTGATCACCGGGGGACGTAGCGCCCCCACCGAGAACAGCTCGCTCGACCTGGTCACGCTCATCGTGGCCAAGTCCGGGCCCACACCGGGCATGCAGCCCGAACACGCCGCCATCCTGCGGATGTGCCACTCCCCGCTCTCCGTGGCCGAGGTCTCCGCCTATCTCCACCTGCCGGTGAGCGTGGTCACGGTCCTGATCGACGACCTGCTCTCCACCGGCCGTGTGCTCGCCCGGGCCCCGGTCGCCGCGGCCCAACTCCCCGACCCCGCACTGATTGAGGCAGTCATCCATGGACTTCAAAGGCTCTGAGCCGGTCGTCGGCCCACGGAGCGAGGACGCGCTGCCGGAGACGGCCACCGCCGCCGTCAAGGTCGTGGTCGTCGGCGGCTTCGGCGTCGGCAAGACCACACTCGTCGGCTCGGTCAGCGAGATCCGCCCGCTGACCACCGAGGAGACGATGACCCAGGCCGGCGTCGGCGTGGACGACACCGTCGGCGTCGAACGCAAGTCCGCCACCACGGTGGCCATGGACTTCGGCCGGATCAGCCTCAACGACGAACTGGTCCTCTACCTCTTCGGCACACCCGGCCAGCAGCGCTTCTGGTTCCTGTGGAACGGCCTCTTCGACGGCGCGCTCGGCGCGGTCGTGCTCGTCGACACCCGCCGCCTCGAAGTGAGCTTCGACGTGATCGGGCGGCTGGAAGAGCGCGGCGTGCCGTTCCTCGTCGCCATCAACTCCTTCCCGGACGCGCCGCGCCACCCGATCGAGGAACTGCGGACGGCCCTCGACCTGCCGGCCGGCGTGCCGATCGTCGAGTGCGACGCGCGCGACCGCGCCTCCAGCCGCGACGCGCTGATCGCGCTGATGCGCTACCTGCACTCCCTCGCTGCGAGCCGCGAGGTCTCCTGACCAGGCGACACAAACCGCTTCTGTCGCGCCCGGTCGCGCCCAGGCGCGTCCGGCCGCGGGGCAGCCTGACTCAGCCGCGGCTCAGTCGCGGCGGACTGCCAGCTCACCGCAGCCGAGCCGCCGCGACTCCGCCTCCACGTACGGCGCCAGATAGCGCCCCGGCAGCCAGCCCTCCTCCCAACGCTCCTCCTGGGTGAGAACAAACGTCACCATGCCGGTCTGGCACTCGGCCCGGTACACCGCGCGCCCCGGCAGCACCCAGCCCTCACCGCGCTTGCCCGTCACCTTCCGGCCGCCCACGTCATCGGTCAGCCGGAACAACCCCTCAAGCCGGTCGTCCTCGATCGTGGTGAGCCGCAGCAGCTGCCGGCGCCAGCGCTGCTCCTTTGTGACGCGGAGGACCTCGCAGGTCCGCACCAGAGCGCCGTCCGGGTCGGTCATCCGGTGCTGCGTCACGCTGTCGCGCCGCGTCACCGGGCCCGCCGGCAGCCCCTCGATCCCGCACAGCGCGTCCTTGCCGACATCGTCGTAGCCGGCCGCCTCGGCCAGCTCGCCGGGTCGCTGGTACCTTCCGGCGCACCCGAGGTACGCCATCGTCGCGTTCGCCGCGTCCACGACGGCGTCGGCGAACGGCTGGAGAGCGCCGTCCTCCCGACGCCGGCGCTCCCTCGTGGGCAGCAGGCCGCCGACCTCCACGGTGACCGCGGTGGCCGACGGGGCGCCGACGCGGCGGTCGTCCTCGCCCGCCTTGGCGACACAGCTGTCCGGCAGGAGGACCCAAGCACGGCCCGGAGAGACCATCCCCGGAACACCGTCGCCCAACGGAACCGCCTCGCCGTTCAGATGCTCCCGCGCCCAGCTGCTCCCGTCCTCACCTCGCAGGTTCCCCACCGGGTACAGCGCGACGGTCAACGTGCCGGACCGGTCGACCCGGCAGCGGCCACTCACCCAGTCGGCGCCCCAGCTGTGCCGTTTCCGGGGCGTCAGTTCCTCGACCCGCGTGCTGCCGCCCTCCTTCTCCTCCGGCAGCAGCGCGTCCACTGTCTCCCTGTCGAGGCCGCCCCAGCAGACCCGGCC
>NZ_WMLF01000307.1 GCF_014156695.1 Streptomyces durbertensis
CCCAGTAGACGTCTTTTCAGCCTGCGGGGCGAGGTGGCCGGCAGGGCACCGCCCGGGCGGCGTCTCCGCAGCTCGGCATCGTTTCTGCGGGTCGGGCGGGGGATCCGGGCGGGTGAAGGTGACCGATCGGCTGTTCGTGCTACCCAGGGACGGACCTGGCGCAAACACCGGAACGCGCGCGGTCGGTCGGCGCCGTCAGTCGGAGATCGCCCCGTCGACGTACACCCACCGGCCCTCGTCGCGGGTGAAGCGGCTGTTCTCGTGCAGCTCCCCCGGACCGTTCGCGTCGCGGTAGCGGGCGCGGAACTCCACCGTGCCCTCCGTCCCGAAGGTGCCGCCGTCGCTGCTGCTCAGCACGGTCAGGCCGAGCCAGCGCAGCGACGGGGCGAAGTCGATCGAGGCCGGCCGGGTCTCCGGGTGCCAGGTCCGCAGCAGGTACGCCTCGTCACGTCGGACGAAGGCGCTGTAGCGGGAGCGCATCAGCTCCTCCGGGCGGGCCGCCGTGGCGCTGCCGTCGTGCAACCGACCGCAGCAGCGCGGGTACGGCGCCGGCAGCCCGCACGGGCAGCGCTCGGAGGAGTCGGACGAGGACGCGGAGCGGGTCGTGGAACGCATACCTCATTGTCCGCCCACCGCGTCGGGGCGGAGGAACGGGTGCGGCCGTGAACGGCCGGTGAGCGGCTTGCTCAGCGGCCGGTCAGTGGTCGTCCCAGTGTCCGTCGTGCGCGGCGTGGCGGTGGCCGTCGTGCACGTAGTCGACGTGGTCGCCGTGCGGAACGGCGACGTGGCCGCAGCCCTCGCCGTGCCGGTGGTCGTGTCCGCCGCACTCGGTGTGGCCGACGGGGTCGCACTCGTCGGCGTGGTCCTCGTGCAGGCGGTGGAGATGGCCGTCGTGGGCGTAGTCGACGTGGTCGCCGTGGGGGACGGCGACGTGGCCGCAGCCCTCGCCGTGCCGGTGCGTGTGCTCGGGGTGGGGAGCGTGCGCGGTCGTCATGGTGGCCCCAATCGTCGGCGTCGGCGCGATGGCGCGCCGCCACTCCGCCGTCCGCGGCGGGGCGGCGGCACCCCTCCATTGTCCGCCGCCCCGCCCGGAAGCGCACGCCTTGCCGGCGGGCTCGGGCGGGGCGGCACGGCCGCCGGGTCAGGCCGCCGGGTCAGGCCGCCGGGGCGACCGGCTCCCGACGGGCGGCGGGCGCGGCCGTCCGCACCGGCTTGGGGCCGCGGACGCTCAGGCCCAGCCCGTTCCCGGCCGTGAAGTACGGACGCACCCGCACCCGCCGGTCCTCCGCGCCCTCCGCCGCTTCGGTGGTGTCCCGTCCGGCCGGGGCGCTGTCCGCCGGGTCCTCCAGCCGGACGCCGCGCGGCATGTCGATCTGCTTGCGCTCGGCGATGTCGCCGCCGATGCGCCCCAGCGGCACCTCCGCCGCGCCCGGCGCCGGGACGAGCCGCAGCGACCACAGGTCCCGCTCGGAACGGCGGGCGTCCAGCAGCGACCGGTAGGGCAGGGTGAAGCGGACGAGCCCGTCCGGTTCGCACACCGCGTCGACGACCACCTCCGCCTCCGCCGCGCCGCGCAGCACGGCCCGCACGGTCGCCCCGGGGCCCGGTACGACGTCGCCGAGCGGTTCCGCGACGACGGCCATCGAGCCGCCGTCCTCCTCCGACACGGCGACCTCGCGCACCTCCACGTGCGCCGGCCGCTGCCACACCCGCAGGCTCAGATGCCCGCCTCCGGTCGCGTAAGGGATCCACACGCTCACACCCCGCGCGGTGACACGCGGCGGCACGCCCACCAGTTCGGCCTGCTCGACGAGTTCCACCGGCAGCCGCTGGACGGGCGCGGTGTCCTCCCGTCCGGCGCGCGGCGCGAGGAACACGTCCCAGCGGCCTTCCGTGAGCGGATGCGCCTCGCGGTCGATCTCCACGCCGACACGTCCGTCGACCGCCGCGTCCGACGCCGGCAGCGGCACCCGCCGCTCGGTACCCTCCGGGTCGTCGCGCAGCCGCAGCAGCAGGTCGAGCGGGCCGTTCGGCAGCCGGTCGGCGGCCAGTTCGACGACGGGCGAGCCGTCCGGGGAGACCGCGCAGCGGGCCGGGGCGGCGCCGTCCGTGAGCACCTCGCTCCTCGGCGGCGCGGCCGGCAGCGCGGGGACCGCCTCCCGTCGGGCGCGGCGGGACGCGCGGATCCGGGACAGCAGGCCGCGGCTGCGTGGCGGGGCCTCCCGCAGCTCCTCGAAGAGCCGCAGGTAGCGGTCGGCGATCAGCGCGGGCGCGTAGCGGCCGGCGCTCACCCGGGCCTCGTCGCCCATCGCGCGCCGCTTGTCCTCGTTGGACATCAGGATGCGCAGCGCGTCGGCGTACGCCTCGGCCCCGCCCTCCAGCGGGACGAGCAGGCCGTCGGCGCCCTGGGTGATGATCTCGCCGGGGCCGTGCGGGCAGTCGGTGGCGATGACCGGCACCCCGCAGTGCATGGCCTCCACGATCGTCAGCCCGAACGGCTCCCGGTCGGAGGTGACACAGGCGATCTCCGCCTTCGCCCACTCCGTCTCGATCGGCACGACCGGCCCCATCAGCCGGATCCGCTCGCACAGGTCGAGCCGGACGACCTGCCGGCGCAGCCTGTCCCGGAGGTCGCCGCGCCCGTAGATCCGCAGCGACCAGTCCGGGTACTCGTCCGCGACGAGCGCGAACGCGTCGATGAGCCGGTCGTAGCGCTTCATCCCGGTGAGCCGCCCGGCGGCCACGATCGTCCTGGTGCCGCGTTCGGGGCGGCGCGCCCGGGCCGGCGGGATGACGTTCGGTATGCACAGGATCGGCGTGGCGGCCTTCGCCAGCGCGGCCCTGTATCGCCCGGCGTCCACCTCGGTCACGGTGACGTAGGCGTCCAGTTCGGCGACGCTCCTCAGTACCCCGGCGCGCTGACGGCCCTTGTGCATCTCCAGGGTCAGGTGCTCCTGGCCGATCCGCAGGTAGCGGGACTCGCCGTAGCGCGCCAGATAGCCGTTGAGCACCGGCCGGGTGCCGATCACCACGTCGGCGTCGGTGCGCCGCAGGTAGTCGGCCACCCGCTCGTCCGTCAGCCGGGTCGGCGCGAGCGCCCCCCGCGCCAGACCTCCGTCCGGGAACATCACCGAACGCCGTCGGGCGGCCGGGTCCTTCCGCGCGCACCCAGGCTCCCCCTTCCGCCACTCGATGAGCGGTCTGAGCGCCAGCTCCGGAGACATCTCCAGCCGGGGCCGGTCCTGCGTCCGGTAGACGGACACCAGCTCGACGGTGTGGCCGGCGGCCGACAGCGCGGCGCCGAGGTTGGCCGCCGCCCTGATCGTCCCCCCGATCCCGTAGGCGTTGTACAGCAGAAAAGCGATCTTCACTTGGGTCCCCCAGCGGCGCCGCCCGCGCCGGTCGCACGCGGACGGAAGGTGACCGGCGCGGACGGCCGGCCGGTGACAGTGACACCGATGCAGACCGTCGTGAGGGAAGAAGGTTGACAACCCGCCCGCTTTCGCGACGAGCGTCACATCCCCGGCCAAGAACGGGTAAAGCTCTCCCCCGGAGAGCCCCAAGGGAACCCCAAGTTCCGCACCGGTGCGGCTCAGCGGGCCGCCGACGACTCCGACGCCCTGGGCGTGGCCGTGCACCCGTCGGACGGCGACGCGGAGGTCGCGCGGGCGCGTCCGGCGAGGAGCGCGACCAGGACGCTCGGGACGAGCAGCAGGCCGAAGGCGCAGGCGTAGCCCACCTGCGTGGCCAGGCCGGCGGCGAGTCCGGCGTTGAGGACAAGCGCCGTCAGCGCCATCACGACGACCTGGCCCAGGTTCATGTTCACCTGCATCGAGCTCGTCGCGTAGCCCTGGCGCCCGGGTGGGCTGTGCCGGAGGGAGAGGACCGTGAGGCAGGGATCGAGCAGCCCCATGCCCACCGCGGCCAGCGGCATCGCGGCAGCGGCGAGGTGGGCGGGCGCCTGGTGGAGTGAGCCGATCACGGCGAGTCCGACCGCGCAGGCCATGACGGCCGCGCCCGCGACGACCATGCGGTGCCGGGGCACGGCCGCCAGCAGTCCGCCCTGCACCCAGGAGGCGCCCGCCCACAGCACGGCGGCCGCGGTGAACGCCATACCGGTCACCACCGGGGAGACCTGCCGTTCGGTGATCAGCATCAGCGGAACAAACGCCTCGATGGTGAAGAAGGTGCCGGACGCCATTCCGCGCAGCATTACGGCGGTCGGCAGTCCGCGCGCCGCGCGCCAGGTGCCGGCGGGCAGGAGCCGCGGGGCGAAGACAACTAGCAGGCCGAGCCCGGCGACCGCGAACGGCAGGTGGCGCGCGTCCCAGCCGGACACCCCGTACTGACCGAGCGCCGCGCCCACGCTCAGGGTCGCGGCGGCGAGCAGCGGTGGGCGCGAAGCGCCCTCGTTCGTTCCGGTCGCAGCGTCGGAGGCGCGGCCGGTCCGGCCCCGGAGCACCGCGACCAGGGCGACGGTCGGCAGCAGGGTGAGCACCGCCAGCCCGTAGAACACCACCCGCCAGGACCAGGTCTCCACCACAAGGCCGGCGAGCGGGGGTCCGACGAGCGAGGGGACGACCCAGCTGGTGCTCATCATCGCGAGCATCGCCGGGCGGAGATGGTCGGGGTACGCCTGGCCGATGGCGGTGACCACGGACACCGCGACCACGCCTGACGCCAGCCCGTCGAAGAACCGGCCCGCCGCGAGCTGCCACACGGACACGCTCGACGCGGAGACCAGCAGCGTGAGCACGGAGACCGCCATGCCCACGGCCAGCGGTCGGCGGGCTCCGACGCGGTCCGCCCAGTGGCCGCCCGCCACTCCGCCGAGCAGGCTCGCCGCCACGAAGCAGCCGGCGACCAGCGGGAAGAGCGCCACGCCGTCCAGGTCGCGGGCGGCGGTCGGCAGCGTGGGCACCACCGCGAGAGCGGCGAACCCGGTCAGGAACATCACGGTGGTGAAGGTGAGCGTCGTCGCCGCGTACCGACGTGAGAACAGACCTTCCCGACTCCCCGACTCGTCCACCGGCGACACCGCTTCCCCCTGGGCAGCACTCAGCGGGAAAGCTAGTCGCGGTGGCCTCGCCTTGCCATCGGATTAGTCCGGACCAGGCGACGGGTCCGGGAGGGGGCCGGACGCGCCGCCCCGGGTCAGCTGTCGAAGCCGAGGCCCACTCGGTCGAGGGTGCGGAGCCAGAGGTTGCGGTGGCCGGCGCGGGCGTCGGCTCGGGTGAGGGACCACTGGGTGACGCCGATGCCCGCCCAGCGGACCGGTTCGGGCGGGAAGGGGAGCGGCTTGCTGCGGACCATCTCCAGTTCCGTGCGTTCGGTGCGCTCTCCGGCGAGCAGGTCGAGCATGACGTCGGCGCCGAAGCGGGTGGCGCCGACGCCGAGGCCGGTGTAGCCGGCGGCGTAGGCGACGCGGCCGCCGTGGGCGGTGCCGAAGAACGGGGAGAAGCGGGAGCAGGTGTCGATGACGCCGCCCCAGCGGTGGCTGAAGCTGAGGCCCTCCAGTTGCGGGAAGCAGCGGAAGAAGGTGCGGGCGAGGGTGCGGAAGGTGTCGGGGCGCTGGTCGTAGTCGGGGTGGATGCGGTTGCCGAAGTGGTAGACGACATCGTGGCCGCCCCAGAGGATGCGGTTGTCGGTGGTGATGCGGAAGTAGTGGAAGTGGTTGTTGCTGTCGCTGAGGCCCTGGCGGCCCTGCCACCCGATGGCGTCGAGCTGCTCGGCGGTGAGGGGTTCGGTCATCAGGGCGTAGTCGTAGACGGGGACGAGGTAGGGGCGGGTCCGGCGGACGAGGGAGGGGAAGGCGTTGGTGCCGAGGGCGACGTGGCGGGCGCGGATCCGGCCGAAGGGGGTGCGGACGCGCACGGTGTCGGTGTCGGAGGTGAGGGCCTGGGCGGGGGTGTGCTCGTAGAGGCGGACGCCGGCGTCGACGCAGGCGCGGCGCAGGCCCCAGGCGAGGCGGGCGGGGTTGAGCATGGCGACGCCCTCGCGGTCCCAGAGTCCGGCGAGGAAGGTGGGTGAGTCGACGTGGGCGCGCAGCGCGTCGCGGTCGAGGAACTCGGGTCGGCCGAGGCCGAGGCGGGCGGCCTCGTCGGCGGCTTCGCGGAGTTCGGCGACCTGGTGGGGCTGCGTGGCGATGTCGATCTCGCCGGTGCGTTCGAAGTCGCAGTCGATGCCGTGGCGCTGGACGGCCTCCTCGATGGCGTCGAGGTTGGCCAGGCCGAGTTTCTCCAGGGTGGCGTACTCGTCGGGCCAGCGGGAGAGGCCGTTGGCGCGGCCGTGGGTGAGGGAGGCGGCGCAGAAGCCGCCGTTGCGGCCGGAGGCGGCCCAGCCGACCTCCTTGGCCTCGATGAGCACGACGTCGCGGGCGGGGTCGCGTTCCTTGGCGAGGAGCGCGGTCCACAGGCCGCTGTAGCCGGCGCCGACGACCAGCAGGTCGCAGCGTTCGTCGCCGACGCTGTCTCTTATA
>NZ_WMLF01000308.1 GCF_014156695.1 Streptomyces durbertensis
GTCCGCCCCCGCCGCAGCACGGTCGGCGCGCTCGCCGTGCTGGCCGCCCTCCTGACCACGGCGCCGCTGGCCGGCTGCGGGCGGTCCGCTCCCCCGCCGCCCGCGCCCACCGGTGTCACCGCCGACGCGGGCACCTCCACGTCGGTACACGTGATGTGGAACAGCTCCACCGGCGACGGCGACGTCAGGGGCTACGAGATCTACCGGGACGGCAAGAAGGTCCTGGAGGTACCGGCCGAGCGTCACATGGCGGACGTGGAGGGGCTGCGCCCGGAACGGACCTACACCTTCACCGTCCGGGCCCGGGACACCGCCGGCAACCTCTCCCGGGAGAGCACCCCGGTGACGGTCACCACGCGCGCCGCCGACACCGACGACAGCAGCCCACCGAGCGCGCCCGGCCGCCCGCGCGGCACCGTCGAGGGGCCCAACGCCGTTCTGCTGCGGTGGCCGGCGGCCAAGGACGACGTCGGCGTCACCGGCTACGACGTCCACCAGGGCGACGCGCGCATCCACAGCGTCTCCGGTGACGAGACCGAGGCGCTGCTGACCGGCCTGAGGCCCGGTACGCGCTACCGCTTCACCGTTCACGCGCGGGACGCCGCCGACAACGTGTCCCCGCCCAGCCCGGCGCTGACCCTCACCACGGCCGAGGGCGAGGGCTCCTCGGGCGGCGCGGGGACGGCCCCGGCGGAGCTGACCGCGAAGGTGGCCACCGAGGACGGGGCCCACTTCCTGGAGTTGTCGTGGGTGCCTCCCCGCACCGGCGGGGTCGTCTCGGACTACCAGATCCATCTCGACGGGAAGTTCGCGACCACCCTGTCGTGGCGGGGTGAGGCGCCCCGGGCCCGTGCCGAGCACCGGTTCTTCCTCACCCGCGAGGGCGGCGAACGCCACCGGGTGAAGCTGCGCGCGCGGCTTCCGGACGGCACCTGGGGGGCGTTCTCCGAGGAGCGCACGGTCACCACGCCGGCGGGCTGACGTCCCGGCGGCTCCGCCGGGTGGCCGTGCCGCAGCTCAGCCGCTCAACGGACGGCCGCGAACGGCGAGTCGGGGAGTTCGGCCAGCAGATGTGCGGGGTCCCGGTAGACGAACCGCGCGCCCGCCTGGACCAGGTCGGCCTGCGGGACACCCCCGCACAGCACCGCCACCGGCACCGCGCCGTCGGAGACCGCCGCCCGCATGTCCCACACCGAGTCGCCGACGAACACCGTGCGCTCGGCCGGCGCGCCGACGGCCTCCCGGGCGAGGCGGACGGGTTCGGGCGCCGGCTTGCCCTCGCTGACGTCGTCGGCACTGGCGGTGTGGGCGATGACGTCGTCCGCGTCGATCGCCCGGCGCAGGGCGGCGAGTTCGGTGCCGGTCGCCGACGTGGCCAGCACCACCTGCCAGCCCTGGTCGGCCAGCGCGCGCAGCAGCTCGGGGACGCGCCGGAAGGCGGCGAGCCGTGGGAAGTAGGTGGCGTACAGGATCGAGTGGGCGTCGCTCAGCGGGCCGTCGTCGCCGCTGTCGCGGTCCGGTCCCAGCAGCTGGGCCACCAGGTCGGGGCCCGGCCGGCCCAGCGCCCGGTGCACGGCGGACATCTCGACGGTGTGCCCTGCCTGGCGGAACGCCTCCCACCAGCTGACGGCGTGCAGGTAGTTGGTGTCGACGAGGGTTCCGTCGACGTCGAAGACCGCGGCGCGGGTCATGGGTGTTCCTCCTCCGACGGCACGGGGTGGCCGGCCGTGATGCCGAGAGTGTCGGCGAGTGTCAGGTGTGCGCCGCGCCGTCCAGCCGGCTTGTCCGGGCGGCCGCCGCACTCCACCGGGTCGAGCAGGAACGCCTCGTGGTCGCCGCCGTCGAACCGGTCGAGCACCCGCCCGACGAACCAGGCGGGCGACTGGAGCAGGATCGGCGCTCCGCCCGTCCCCGGGCGCCAGGGCAGGCCGTCGAACTTGTCGACCTCGTCCCCGCTGCGCCCGCCGAAGAGCTCGGCCAGCCGCTCCTGGCCGGGCGCGAGCAGGTGGGCGGCGAGATGGGTGGCGGTGCGGGCCACCTCGTGCGTGTGGTTCAGCCGGGAGAGCCAGACCGTGAAGCGCACCGGTTCCAGTGAGCACTGGCTCGCGAAGCCGACAAGGCAGCCGGCCGGCTCCCCGGCGGCGCTCCGGGCGGTCACCACGTAGACCGGGTAGTCGAGCAGGTCGGTGAGCACCCGGGCGGCGGGTCGGTTCACAGCTCGCGCAGGGCCGGGAGAAGCTTCGCCTGCGCCCACTCCAGGAACGGCTCCTGCCGGTCGCCGCCGACCTGGACGAGGGCGATCTCGGTGAAACCGGCGTCGCGGAAGGCGCGGACGGCCTCGACGAAGGTGTCCACGTCGTCTCCGCAGGGCACCGTGTCCGCCACGTCCTCCGGGCGGACCTGGGCGGGGGCGCCCTCGAACGCGGTCGGGCCCTCCAGTTGGGAGTTGACCGGCCAGGCGCCGAGCGCCCAGCGGAACTGGTCGTGGGCCCGGGCGACGGCGGCCGACCTGTCGGGGTCGTAGCAGACGGGCAGCTGCCCGACCCGGGGCTTGCCGCTGCCGCCGTGCCGGTCGAAGTCCCGCAGCAGGGTGCTCTTCGGTTCGGTGGCGATCACCAGGTCGGCGAGTCGGCCGGCGATCTCGCACGAGCGCGGCCCGGAGACGGCGACCCCGATGGGCGGGGGCTCGTCGGGCAGGTCCCACAGGCGGGCGTTGGTGACGTCGAAGTGCGTGCCGTGGTGGTTCACGTTGCCGCCGGCGAAGAGCGCGCGGATGATCTCGACGGCTTCCTCCAGCATCTCCAGCCGGACACCGGGGGTCGGCCAGCCGGCCCCGACGACGTGCTCGTTGAGGTTCTCGCCGGAGCCGAGGCCGAGCCGGAAGCGGCCCTGGGAGAGCAGCTGCATGGTGGCCGCCTTCTGCGCGACGACCGCGGGGTGGTAGCGGACGGTCGGGCAGGTCACATAGGTCATCAGCGGGATGCGGCTGGTGGCGTGGGCGGCGGCGCCCAGCACGCTCCAGGCGTAGGGCGAGTGGCCCTGGGAGGCGAGCCAGGGGAAGTAGTGGTCGGACGTCACCGAGAAGTCGAAGCCGGCCCGCTCGGCGGCGACGACGTGGTCGACGAGTTCCCTGGGGCCGGCCTGCTCGGTCATCATCGTGTAGCCGATTTGCACCATGATGGGCCTACTTGCCGGGATCCGCGTGAGTGAAACGTCCGCCCGCCACGGCCATGCCGATGGCCGCAGCGTCAACCGCCGGCCGGGTACTCAGCGCTCGGCGCCGGCTCCGGCCTGCCGCGGCACCTCGGGGGACTCGGACTCCAGCGGCACCGCCCCCGAGGGCACCAGGCCCAGCTGCACCCCGTGCCGAGGGAGCACGGCGTCCAGCGCCCAGTCGGCGGCCACCCGGGTCCGGTTGCCGGGCATCGACAGCAGGTGGTAGCCGCGGGTGAGGCCGCCCGCGAGCGGGCCGGAGAGCGGTACGCGCAGCGGGTTGGCCGCCGCCTGGAGGCCGCCGAGGTCGACCACGAAACCCAGGTCGTGGTGCCTGTAGGGGCGGGGGGTGCCCTGCCCGCAGCTGGCAGCCACGTTGTGCGCCGCCGTCCGGCCCTGCCGCTGGGCGTGCTGCGCGGTCATCGCCGTCAGCTCCCCCGGGCGGGTCAGGTCCGGTACCGCCGCCGCGTCACCGCACGCGAACACCTCCGGACGGCCCGGCACCCGCAGGTACGCGTCCACGCACAGCCGGCCGCCCTCCAGCTCCAGCCCGAGGGAGGCCACCAGCGGGTCGGGGCGGGTGCCCACACACCAGATCAGCGACCGGCTGGCGACGAACTCCCCGTCCTCCAGCAGCACGCCGTCCGGGCGGGCCTCGGCGACGCCGGACCCCGTCCGCACCTCCACGCCGCGGGCCCGCAGCACCCGGTCGGCGGTCCGCGACAGCCGTTCGTCCAGCTCCGGAAGCACCCGGTCGGCGATGTCCAGCAGCATCCAGCGCGGCCGGGGCCCGTCGCGCAGGCCCTCGTTGCGCCGGACGAGGGCGTCGGTGAGCAGCACACCCTGGGCGGCCACCTCGGTGCCGGTGTAGCCGGCGCCCACCACCACGGAGGTGGTGCGGGCCGCCCGCTCCTCGGGTGAGTCGCTCGCTCCGGCCATCTCCACCTGGCGGGTGAGGTGGTCACGCAGGTAGAGCGCCTCGGCCATGCCGCGGAAGCCGTGCGCGTGCTCGGCGACGCCGGGGATCGGCAGCAGCTTGTGCACGCTGCCGACGGCGAGCACCAGCCGGTCGTAGGTCAGCTCGCCCCGGTTCCCCTCGGGGTCGGCGTAGCCGATCCGGCGGCCCGGGAGGTCCAGCGTGTCGACCTCGCCGAGGACCAGTCGCACGCCCGGCAGGGTGCCGGTGAGCGAGACCGACACCCGGCGCGGCTCCAGCACACCGACGGCGACCTGCGGCAGCAGTGGCAGGTAGAGGAAGTAGTCGTTCGGGTTGACCAGCACGATCTCGGCGTTGTCGCCCGCCCGGCGGCTGAGCTGCCGGGCGCACTGGTAGCCCGCGAAGCCGGCTCCGACGATCACGATCCGGGGGCGGCGTGCGGAAGAGTTCATAAGGCTGCTCCACGGTGGCGGGTGCAAGGTCGCCGGGCCGGCGGAAGGAAGCCGGCGGGGGCGTGCACGCCGGTCCCGGACGGCTCACGGCTGGCTCGTGTACCCGGGCGGCGGGTGCGGAAACACGACGCCGGCCGGAGCGAGGCAGGGGGTGTAAGTCGGGCGGATACAGGTACCCGCAGCACATGGACGCACAGAACCAGGACCCGGACCCGAAGAAGGCGGCCGGCCGGGACGTCGGCGGTGGGCCGCCTCCGGGTGAGACCCCGCCCGGTGAGGGCGGCCTCTCCGGTGCCGGTCCCCGGGAGACCCACAACCCCACCAAGGGCTGGTCGGTGGCCCCACTGACCGCGCTCCTCGTCGTCGTCGCGCTGTTCGTGGCGTTCTTCCTGACGTACGCCATCTGGATCGCGGTCGGCGGCATCGGCTGAGCCCGGACGAACAGACCGGGGAGACCGGGCAGACCAGGCAGGCAGAGCGGGCGGACACGCGGAGGGCAGGTGCCGTATGAAGGCGGCGGTGTGGCAGGGGCGGCGGGACGTGCGGGTCGAGGAGGTTCCCGACCCGCGGGTCCGCGAGCCGACGGACGCGGTGATCAGGGTGACCTCCAGCGGGCTGTGCGGTTCCGACCTGCACCTGTACGAGGTCCTGGGACCGTTCATGACCCCCGGGGACGTTCTGGGGCACGAGCCGATGGGGGTGGTGGAGGAGGTGGGCCCCGAGATGGACGGTCTGGCGCCCGGCGACCGCGTGGTCGTGCCCTTCCAGATCGCCTGCGGCTCGTGCTTCATGTGCGACCGGGGGCTCCAGACCCAGTGCGAGACCACGCAGGTCCGTGAGCAGGGCAGCGGCGCCGCGCTGTTCGGCTACACCCGGCTGTACGGCGGGGTGCCCGGCGCGCAGGCGGAGTACCTGCGGGTGCCGCACGCCGACTACGGGCCGGTCAAGGTCCCCCAGGACGTGCCCGAGGACCGCTTCCTGTTCCTCTCCGACGTGCTGCCCACGGCCTGGCAGGCCGTCGCCTACGCGGAGGTGCCGGAAGGCGGCACGCTGGCGGTTCTGGGCCTCGGGCCGATCGGCGACATGTGCTGCCGGATCGCCCTGCACCAGGGCGTACGGCAGGTGGTCGGCGTCGACCTGGTCCCCGAGCGGCTCGCCCGCGCCGCCGGACGCGGAGTGCGCACCGTGGACCTGCGCGAGGTCGAGGACGCGGCCGAGGCGGTGCGGGAGCTGACCGACGGCCGGGGCGCGGACAGCGTCATCGACGCCGTCGGGATGGAGGCGCACGGCAGCCCCGTCGCCCGGTTCGCCCACAACGCGGTCTCGGTCCTGCCCGACGCGCTCTCCGAGAAGCTCATGACCAGGGCGGGCGTGGACCGGCTCGCCGCCCTCCAGACGGCCATCGACATGGTCCGCAGGGGCGGCACGATCTCCCTGAGCGGCGTCTACGGTGGCATGGCCGACCCGCTGCCGATGCTGACCCTGTTCGACAAGCAGATCCAGTTGCGGATGGGTCAGGCCAACGTGCGGCGATGGGTGCCCGACATTCTGCCGCTGTTGAACGAGCAGGACCCGCTGGGGGTCGACGACTTCGCGACCCACCACGTGCCGCTCTCCCAGGCGCCCGAGGCCTACGAGATGTTCCAGCACAAGGACGACGGGGCCGTCAAGGTCGTTTTCCGCCCGTGACGCGGGGCGACCTCGGGCAGGCACGGCGCGGCGTCCGCGTGGTCCCGGGCGCCGCGCCCCACCTCGTTTCGGTTTCACACCTCGCTATCCCACCGGCCGCGCACAAGCGGGCCGGCACGTCGAAGGAGTTCCATGGTCGACAGCGCGGACGCTCCGCAGGAC
>NZ_WMLF01000309.1 GCF_014156695.1 Streptomyces durbertensis
GCGGGGGAGCCGTCGCGGTAGACACCGGAGACGTAGGCGGCCTTGAAGCGGTCCATCTCCTCGGTGCCGTGCTTGAGGTAGCCGGAGCCGGGCACCGTGGGCAGGTGGTAGGCGTCGGGGACGCCGAGCGCGGTGCGGGACTCGGAGGCGGAGAAGGTGCGCAGGCCGATGCGGTAGGAGAGGTAGGTCTCCAGGCCGCGCAGCTTGCCTTCCTCCAGACGCTGGGAGGCGAGGAGGAGGTGGACGCCCAGGGAGCGGCCGATGCGGCCGATCTGGATGAACATCTCGATGAAGTCGGGCTTTGCCGTGAGGAGTTCGCTGAACTCGTCGATGACGATCACGAGGGAGGCGATGGGGTCCTGGGCGGCGCCGGCGGCGCGGGCCTTCTCGTAGTCGTGGATGTTGGCGTAGTTGCCGGCGGCGCGCAGCAGCTCCTGGCGGCGGTTGAGCTCACCGCGGATGGAGTCGCCCATGCGGTCGACGAGGGTGAGGTCGTCGGCGAGGTTGGTGATGACGGCCGAGACGTGCGGCATGGTCGCCATGCCGGTGAAGGTGGCGCCGCCCTTGAAGTCGGCGAGGACGAAGTTCAGCGTCTCGGAGGTGTGGGTGACGGCGAGGCCGAGGACGAGGGTGCGGAGGAGTTCGGACTTGCCGGAGCCGGTGGCGCCGACGCACAGGCCGTGCGGGCCCATGCCGTTCTGCGCGGCCTCCTTGAGGTCGAGCATGATGGGCTGGCCCTGGTCGCCGACGCCGATGGGCACGCGCAGCCGTTCGGCCTGGGAGCGGGGCTGCCAGGTCTGGTTGACGTCGACGGCGGCGGCGTCGCCGAGGTTGAGGAGGTCGGTGAACTCCAGGTTGGCCAGGAGGGGTTCGTCGTCGTCTCCGCCGCTCGGGGTGCGGATCGGGGCGAGGAGCCGGCCGAGCGCTTCGGCGGATTCGAGATCGAGGGTGTCGGGGGTGCCTTCGTAGACGTGGCCCTGGCCGGACTCCAGGCGCAGCTCGCCGGGGCGGGCGACGACGGACAGGCCGCCGCGCGGTTCGCGCAGTTCGCCGGAGACGACCTCGATGACGGTGACGCCCTGGAAGCCCTCCGGCGCGGCGAGCGCGGAGGTGGGCGGGACGGACGCGCCGTCGAGGAGGATGACGAGGTGGGGTTGTCCGAGCGGGGGCGGGCCCTCGGCGCCGAAGCGGGCGCGGCTTTCGAGGCGGGGGCGGAGTCGGGCTTCGAGTTCGGTGACGTCGTCGCTGATGAGGCGTTCGGTGCCGGCGCCGTCGAGTGAGTCGGAGAGCTGGGTGTGGGGGAGCCACTTGGTCCAGTCCCAGCGGGCGGCGGGCTCGCTGCCGGCGGCTGCGACCGCGACGACGAGGTCGTCGGGGGAGTGGAGGGTGACGAGTTGGGCGAGGAGCGCGCGGGCGGTGCCGTGCGCGGTGGCCGGGTCGCCGGAGAGGGTGAGGTGGTAGAAGGCGCGCAGGGAGACGGCGACGGGCAGGTCGTCGAGTGTGCCGTGGGTGCGGATGAAGCGCTGCATGGCGCCGGCGGTGAGCGGTTCCAGCTCGTCGACGGGGGCGGTGTCGGGAGCGGTGAGCGGGGTGCTGAGGCGCTGGGCGCCGAGGCCGAGCCGCACCTGGGCGAAGTCGTCGTCGGTGAAGCGGCGTTCCCACACCCGGGTGCCGTCCTCGACGAGCGACCAGAGCTGGTCGGGGGCGGGGTTGAGGTAGAGCTGGGCGAAGCGCTGCCGGCGCGCGGTCTCCCGGACGGTGCGGCGGGTCTGCGCGAGGTACTTGAGGTAGTCGCGGCGGGACTGGGCCATCTGCCCCAGCGTGCCCCGCCGGAGCCGGACGATCATCGCGATGATCATGCCGACCATGGACACCATCATCATCAGGCCCATGATGCGCATGAACGGGTGGGCGCCCGGCATGAAGAAGAAGACCATCGAGCCGCCCATACCGAGCATGGGCAGGACCTGCATCAGCACGCCCTCCTGCTGGCCGCGCGGCAGCTCCGGCGGCGCTTCCAGGACGACCTCGTCGGCGGGCACGTCCGGCGGCAGCACACGGGCACGGCGTTTGACGACGATCTGACTCACACGCCTACCAATCCTCGGTCAGCAGCGGGGTCCACCCGGCCGACGCCCCCTGGCGTCGGCTCCCTCCGCGCGTGCCGATCCTACTCACCGTCATCGGGCGCGCTGACAGGGCCTCGTCACCGACCGGATAGGGTGTCCAACCGGCCGTGCACGAGGGTTGGAGACGGACGACCAGGCCGGGAGCGCACGGCACGGCACACAGCGACGGGGAGGGGACGCGGTGACCACGCCCGCCACCAGTACGACGACGTTCTCCCAGGCGCCCACGGGCACCGGCTTCTGCCGGCTGACCGTCGTGGCGCCGGGCGGCCGCGTCGACGTGGCGCTGCCGGAGGACGTACCGGTGGCGCACCTCTATCCGGAGATCCAGCGGTTGACCGCGCACACGGCCGACGACAGCTCCCTGGTCGGCTACCACCTGGTGCGGCGGGACGGCACGGTGCTGGACGCCGGGCGGACCCTCGCCGGGCTGCGGATCCGCGACGGCGAGGTGCTGACGCTGCGTCCGTTCTCGCGCTCGCTGCCGTCGGCGGTCTTCGACGACGTGACGGACGCCGTGGCGACGGCGGTCACCGCCGACCGCACACTCTGGAACGACCGGTATCTGCGGCTGGCGGGCCTGGCCGGCACGGTGGTGCTGGTGTGGCTGGCGGCACTGCTGCTGTGGCTGACCGACCCGGGCGAGCGGAACATGCACGGCCTGCCGGGTGTGACGGCCGCGGTGGTCGCCGTCGCGCTGCTGGCCTTGGCGCCGGTGCGCGGACGGTTCTACGGCGACCGCGGGTCGGCCACCGCGCTCGGACTCGCGGCGCTGCCGCACGCGATGCTCGCCGGCTCCGGAGTGCTGCCGCTCCAGGACGGGCACGGGGTGGGGCGGCTGCAGTTCCTGCTCGGCTGCGCGGCCGTGCTGCTCGCCGCGTCGGTGATGGTGGCGGCGCTGCCGGAGGGGGACGCGCCGTTTGTGGCGGTCGCGGTGGTGGCCGGGGCGGGTCTTCTGGCCGCGTTCGCGCTGGTGCTGACCGACGCCCGGCCGCTGGCGGCCGCGTCGGTGAGCGCACCGGTGGCGATCGGTCTGCTGGCGTTCCTGCCGGCGCTCTCGGCGCGTTTCGCTCGGCTGCCGATTGGGTACGCGCCGCCGCGCCCGGGCTATGAGACGTCCGGCACGGCCGCCGAGGACCCGTTCGCGCCGGCCGAGCCCGGTCCGATCGACGCCGACCGGATCGCCGCCCAGGCCCGCCGGGGGCACGAGGTGCTGCTCGGCCTGGTCGGTGGCCTGGCGGCCGTCGCGGTCGGCGCGGCGGCGGTGCTGGCCTTCGGCGGCAACCTCTTCGGCCAACTCCTCGCGCTCGGCACCGGCCTGGCGCTGCTGACCCGCTCCCGGCTCTTCCGCTACTCGACGCAGGTCGCCTGCGCGCTCGCCGCCGGAACGGCCGTGCTGGCGCTGCTGTTCACCGCGCTCGCCCTGGACGCCGACGGCTCGGGGCTGCGCGCGCTGTGGCTGACGACGGCGCTGGTCGCGGGCGCGGCGGTGCTGGCCGCCATCGCGGTCATCGTGCCCCGGGCCGGGCTGACGCCCTTCTGGGGACGGCTGTTGGACGTGTCCGAGGGCGCTGTACTGCTGTCGCTGACGCCGCTGTGCCTGGCCGTGCTGGACGTGTACACCACCGCGCGTTCGATGACCGGTCGTTGAGAGGTCGGCGGCTCCCGCGACATCGGACTCAGCGGGGCACGAGCAGGCGCAGGTCGACCGACTCGGCGACGGCGCGCAGCCCGGCGTCGCCCGGGTGCAGGTGGTCGCCGCTGTTGTAGGCGGGCAGCAGCCGTTCGGGCGCGGCGGGGTCGCGCAGCACCGCGTCGAAGTCGAGAACGGCGTCGAAGTCGCCCCGCTCGGAGCGTAGTTCGGTGTTCACCTCGCGGCGTCGGCGGTCGACGTCCGCCGTGCAGTCCGGATAGCCGCCGCACGGCGCGACGGTGGCGACGAGCACCCGCACCCCGTGCGCCCGGGCACGCCGCGCCACCTCGCGCAGCCCGCCGACGACCTCGCCCGAACCGGCGCCCCAGCGCACGTCGTTGATCCCGGCGAACACCACCACCGTCCGCACGTTCGGCTGCGCGAGCACGTCCCGCTCGAAGCGGTGCACGAGGCTCACCCCGGCGTTGCTGGAGCTGACCCCCTCGCCCGGGTAGCGGTCGCTGGTGACTCGGTTGGCGGAGACGCCCTGGTTGCTCACCCCGTAGACGGGGACGTCGGCGTGGGGGCGGGCCAGCAGACGACGGGCGAGCACGTTGGGCCAGCGGCGGTTGTTGTCCTCCGTGGAGCCGACCCCGTCGGTGAGGGAGTCGCCGATGGTCACGACCGTTCCGGTGTCCTCGCGCACGTCGACGCCGGTGAGGAACGGCCACGTGGTCAGCTCCGGCCGCCACTGCGCGCCGCCCCGGCTGGCGGTGAGGTCGCCGGTGTTGTCGCCCGTGGCGTAGGAGCGTTGGATGGCCCGGCCGTGCACGGGCGCCGCCTGGACGTCGCCGGGCAGGTGCACGCTGACCAGCAGGTCGCCGTCGGCGGGCACGGGCAGCCGGACGGGGTCGCTGACGGCGGTGGTGCCGGCCGGCAGCGTCGGACGGTCACGGCCGCCGAAGGCGACGGGTACGGGGTCGGCGGTGGTGTCCGCCCCTTCGGACCGGACGGCGACGGAGACCCGGCCCAGCCGCACGGCACGCTCGGCGAACGTGTTGGCCAGCCGCAGCCGCAGCTCCTTCCCGCCGACGCTGGTCCGTACGACCAGTCGCAGGGTGCGGTCCCGCCAGGGGCCCACCTTGTTGTATCCGCCGGTGCTCGCCGCCCAGGTGCCCGTCCAGTCGGCCGCGGACGCGCGCAGGCCGACGGCGAAGACGTGCACGTCCGCGTCGGGACCGGGGTCGGCGGGAAGCGCGAGCGCGCGTACGGTGCGTGTCGGATCGACGGGGACGGTCACCACGTACAGCCGTGCCCGTCCGGCCTTGACTCCGTCCGGGGCGTGGTGGCGGGGCAGGGAGAGCGCGCTGGTCGCGGCGGGTCCCGTGCGCCAGTCGTGGGCGGTGACGGTGTAGCGGGTGCTTGAACCGTCCTGGTAGTGGACGCGACCGGAGGCGGTGACGGGGGCGGCGGGCCCGTACGGCGAGGTGGCGGCGAGCAGCAGGGTCACGGCCGGCCCCCGGCCGGTCACCGTCACGAGCTGGCCGTCGGCGCGCACGTTGTCGGCCTCGCCGGGCGCCCGGTCGGGCCAGGTCAGCGGGGTGGCGTCGAGCAGCAGCCGGCTTCCCGGTGCCCAGCCGGCGGCCGTCAGCTCGGACGCGGACAGCGAGTTGCCGGCCCCGTCGAAGTCCGCCGCGTCGGGCCGGTCGGGGCGGCTGACCGCCCGGTTGTCGAAGTAGCGGTGGAGCGGCCGGGGCTCGGCGGCCGCCGCGCGTACGCCGGTCGGGCCCGGGGCGGCGGCCCCGGCCGGTGGGACGAGGGAGGGCAGGGAGGAGAGGAGCAGGGTGAGTGCGGCGACGGTGCTCACAGGGCCAAGGCGCATCCGCGTCCCTTCGACGGCACGGGCGGTCGGGCCGGTTCCGGGCAACCCGACCGTGCTGGTTGTCCAACGGCGCCGACCCCGCCACCGTTTCGCCCGACCACCGGTTCGGCGGCGTCGGGTCGAGGGGGAGGCGGCACCGCCGCAGGGTGGTGTTGAGGACAGCATCGGCGTGCCACCGCCGGGCAACGCCCCGACGACGTGCGGGTGGCCGCCCGGTCACGGCACGGCGTGGTGGGTGCCGCTCGCACAGTGACGCGCCCGGGCTCTGGACAATGGCTCGAACAGTGCCGGGATGCGACCCTGAAGTGCATGAAGCTTTCTTTTGTGCACAACTGGCGCAAGAAGGTCGGTGCCGCCCGCGGGGTGGCGGTCTTCGGGGACGAGGCGGGTGAGGGGCTGACCGATCTGCTGTCGGAGTGCGAGCTGCTGCGCACCCGCGCGGCGGCGTCCGGTGTGGAGCTGGACGACTCGCCGGCGTCGCTCGAGGCGCTGGACCAGCTGCTGCCGCGCTGGCGGGAGGACCCGGAGGAACTGCCGTGGCTGGGCAACGACGCCGGGCTGTACCTCGGCACCGTGCTGGTGCGGACCGTGGCGGGGGCCGACTGGCATCTGTGGCCCAACGGCCACCCGGTGGTACGGCTTCCGGCGGGTCGCGAGGTCGACGTCGTGGACGTCGGGCACCGCTGGGCGCTGGAGGGCTCGCCGGAGCTCTCCCAGTCCTACGGTGAGGCGGCGGAGGCCTGAGCGCGGCGGTGCGGGGGGAGCCGTCTCAGCCGCGGCCGCGTTTGGCGGCGACGGGGGTGGTGTCC
>NZ_WMLF01000031.1 GCF_014156695.1 Streptomyces durbertensis
GGGTGGGGGTTCGGAGTGGGAGTATGGCGCGGTGGGACCTGGATCGATTTCCGTCATCGCTCACCGCGGCGCCTCCGAGGACGCCCCGGAGCACACGCTGGCCGCGTACCGAAAGGCGATCGAGCACGGCGCGCACGCGTTGGAGTGCGACGTCCGGTTGACCGCCGACGGGCATCTGGTGTGTGTGCACGACCGGCGGGTGAACCGGGTCTCGAACGGGCGCGGCGCGGTGTCGACGCTTGAGCTGTCGGCTCTGTCGCAGCTGGACTTCGGCTCCTGGAAGGACTCGGACGAGCAGCCGGACGCCGAGGATCGGGAGCGCACGTCGGTGCTGACGTTGGAGCGGTTGCTGCTGCTGGTGAAGGAGTCGGCGGCGGCCGGGCGGCCGGTGGAGTTGGCGATCGAGACGAAGCATCCGACGCGTTGGGCGGGGCAGGTGGAGGAGCGCCTGGTCCGGCTGTTGGAGGAGCACCGGTTGGAGACGCCGGTGCGGGTGATGAGCTTCTCGGCGCGTTCGCTGCAGCGGGTGCGGGCGGCGGCGCCGCACCTGCCGACGGTGTACCTGATGCAGTTCCTGCTGCCCCGGCACCGGGAGGGCCGGCTGCCGCCGGGGGCGCGTATCGCGGGGCCGAGCATGCGCATCATCCGCAACAACCCGGACTACGTGATCCGGGCGCAGCGCGCCGGCCGCCAGGTGCACGTGTGGACGGTCGACGATCCGACGGACGTGGAGCTGTGCGCGCGGTTGGGCGTGGACGCCGTCATCACAAATCGGCCACAGCAGGTGCTGTCCCAACTGTCGGATCTTGGCCGACTCTGAGCGTTTCGTGACAACCATGTGCCGATCGTTTCCTCACGGGGCGTACCCCGGCGCGTTCAGACCGTGTTCGTCTGTTACGTGTGCGTCAGGCGACCGATGCCGGCCGGTTTCCGTGGCGCCGGAAAAGGGCATCCAAGTTCATGGCATGGGGCAGAGGAGGTCTCGGGGGTGGCGTTCGTAATGGCACCGGAAGTGCCGGCATCGTCAACCATGGCCGTGCCCTATGGACCAATGGGCGTCGGTCTGGCGCGGCGGCGTATGCGTGAGGAGCTGCGCGCGGGAGGCGCGCCGGACGGCATGGTCGACGACGCCGTGCTCATACTCTCCGAACTGCTCAGCAACTCCTGTCGGCACGCGAGTCCGCTGTCGCCCGGGGACTCGGTCCTCGCGCACTGGCGGCGCTCCTCCGACGGGCGGCTGCGGATCGCCGTGACGGACGGCGGCGGGCCGACGCGGCCGTCGCCGGCCAAGCCGTCGGTGACGTCGCACGGCGGGCGCGGGCTGTCGATCATCACCACGCTCGCGCAGGAGTGGGGTGTGGAGGACAACGGCGAGTCGGAGGTCACCGTCTGGGCCGTCGTCGGTCCGCAGGCGCAGCAGCCGAGCATCAGTCCGCACGCCCGGCTGGGCGGCGGCGGGCTGGCGGCGGGCATGGCGTCGCTCGCGCCGCGCGGGCTGGCCGGTCGACGCCGTTCTACGCGCGGGGAGGGCGGCAGGAGCGCGGCGGGCGCGCACGACGAACGGCGCCGGGGACGTGAGGCGTTCGA
The DNA here is from genome assembly GCF_014156695.1 of Streptomyces durbertensis. Taxonomy (GTDB): domain Bacteria; phylum Actinomycetota; class Actinomycetes; order Streptomycetales; family Streptomycetaceae; genus Streptomyces; species Streptomyces durbertensis. The sequence continues at coordinate 1,588 of NZ_WMLF01000031.1, forward strand.
CGGCGGGCTGGACGGTGTCGAGGGCCTGGGCGGCTTCGAGGGCTTGGAGCGGGTCGAGGGCCTGGAGCGGATCGAGGGTCTTGAGAGCGACGCGCTGGACCGGCTCGACGTGCTGGGCGAGGTCGAGGAGTTCGACGGCGGCGGCGTGGACGGGACGGCGGGCCGGCGCGGCTGAGCGCGCGTGCCGGGAGTCCCACCAGACCGTGTCCGGCGGCGTACCCGACGCGGCCGGCGACGCACCCGGCGGCGGGCGGCGTCCGCGCGCGGCGCGGCCCGGGTGTCCTAAGCTCGCGGGACAGTTCCGTCCGACCTTCGCCCACGGAGACCCGCGCCATGGCCAAGAAGCGCCGCCCCCAGACCAAGGCCGCCACGCCCCAGCTCACCGACGGGGAGATTCCCGTGGTCGGCGCCCGGGAGCCCTGCCCGTGCGGGTCGGGGCGCCGCTACAAGGCCTGCCACGGCCGGGCCGCCGCGCAGGCGGTGACCGAGCTGGTGCGGCGCCCGTTCGAGGGGCTGCCCGGCGAGTGCGACTGGGTGGCGATGCGGGAGTTGGTGCCGGCCGCCACGGCCACGCTGAAGCTGCGTGACGGTCTGCCGGAGGGCGTGCCGTCGGTCACGCTGGCCACGGTGTTGCCGATGGCGTGGCCGGGCCTGCGGCGGGAGGACGGCTCGGTGATGATCGGCCTTCAGAACGACACGCCGTCGGGTGACCTGAGCCGTGACGTGGCGGACGTGCTGCGCCGCGCGCTGGTCGCGGAGCCGGGCAACCCGGTGGGCGGTGAGCGCCCGTCGGCGGACGGCCCGCGTCTGCAGGACCTGTTGGACCCGGACGAGCCGCTGGTGCCGGAGGTCCACGACGGTTTTGAGTTCTGGCTGACGGACGCCGACAGCGCGAGCGGCGAGGTCGCCGCCTCGCTGGAGCGCGCGAATTCGGCCGCGTTGCCGACGAGCAGGCTGGAGAGCGTGGAGGCCGCGTACTGGTGCCGCACGCCGGAGAAGAACCACCTGCGGTGGGTGATGCCGCACGGCGAGGACGAGTTGCTCGACGCGCTTGCCAGGCTGCACGCGGCGGGTGCCTCGTCGCTCGGTGAGGACACGCGTCTGGTGGGTTCGTTCCGGGCGCACGGGCTGCTGGTGCCCGTGTGGGACCTGCCCGGCGCGATGACGGCGGAGGAGTGCGAGAAGCCGGCGGCGGCGTTCGCGGAGCGACTTTCGGAAGCTCTCGGCGCGTCCACGCCGTTGACGGCGGACGAGCGCCGCGCGCGCAGCGGACTGTCGAACCGGCAGATCACGCTGAGTTGACCGCCGCTGCACGCATAGCTCGTTGAAATGTCAACGAGTCGTGATTCCTGTCACAACCGGGCATTCCGGCTGGGGATTCGCGGTCCGAAAAAGCACTCCGGAATTTGCGTGCGGGCGAAGTCTTGTTACCGTTCTCTAAGCCCGATCGCTGGTGCATCCCCCGTCGCCAGCGATCGGGCGTTGCCATTTCCGGGTCCCGTCCGAGGCGCGCCCCGCAGCGTCGTGCGAGCCGGTCGCGGCGCTCAACTCTCAAGCGTCTCCGGCGAGTTGCTTCCGGAGCGGAGCAGCAGGCGCTCGCCGTCCGAGGAAGCCACCTCCAGCACGGCCGTGTACGGCAGTTCGCCGTCGACAGCGCGCACGGACCGCTGCCGGGGCGTTTCGCAGGTGCCCGGCTCGGCGGAACCGTCGAGTGCGCAGTGGACCTGGAGCGAGCGCCCGTCGGGCCGCAACAGGGAAAGCACGGCGGTCAACGACTCGCCGCTCGCATTGCGGTAGTACGCACGCGCCCAGGTCTCGTCGTCCTGCTCCAGCACGCACGTCTGCGCCGTCAGCACCTCCGGCTCACCGACCTGCGGACCGCAGACCGCCCGCGGGCCGCGCACGGACGTCCCGGCGGCGGACGACCCGGCGGGCGCCTCGCCGGTGGAGGCGCCGGGCGCCTCGTCGCCGGCCGCCGACCCGTCCCGGGCGGCACCGCCGCCGGTGGGGGGAACGGCCTCGTCCCGGTCGGCATCACGCGCGACGTCCGACGCCGCGGAGTCCGAAGTGCTCTCGTCGGACCCGTCCGCGTCCTGGCCCCCGCCCACCGGCGGCATCTTGAGCGAACCCGCGCCGGGGCGCCCGTCCATTGACTCCACGGCCGCACCCTGGCCGGCGGCGGGGCCGCCGCGCCCCGCCGACTCCGGGCCCGCCGCCGAGGCGGCGAGCGGCAGCACGGCGGCGAGCACGACCACGGCGGTCAGAACGGCGACGCGGGGACCGGAGGCACGTCGCCGACCGACCGCGCGGGAGTGGGGATGCATGGGCCGAACATAAGGGCTTCGGCGGGCCGATGGCCGCCGTCGCACCCACTTACCGGCGATCCGTGACCACGCTCAACCCTTACGAGTGACGCGCGGGTGGCTCGGGGTGGCGCGCGAGGGCCACCGGGCGGCCCGAGCAGCCGCGAGACTCCCGCCGCGCGCCCCCTCGCGACCACTGCGCGGACCCGGCGCGGACCCGGCGCGGAGCCGGCGCGGCACCCCCGCGGCACGGCTCCGCTGGGGCCCGGGGCCGCCGTGCGAACGCTCCACGTCCAGGCGGCGCGGCCGCCCTCGAAGGCGGCTCGCGGACCCGCCCTGCGGCCCGCGCCGGGCCCGGCGGTCGGCCTGTCGGGGCAGCCGACCGGGGACGGCGCGCCACCCCACCGGGGCGCCGCGTCCGAACGGGCCGGCAGCGGGCCGAGTAGCCGGCTCTGTGCGGCGCGGGGTTGGCGAGAGTAGGGTCGCCGCCGTGGTTCGAGGGCTCGTGGTGCGGATCGGTTGCGGTGGTCGGCGGGGGCGTGACCACCCGGCAACCAGGGAGGAGTTCCTGCCCCACGGCGTCAGGAGCGCCGAGCCGGCCGTTCGGAGAAGCAGTCGTTCGGAGAAGCAGTCGTTCGGAGGCGGCCGCGTCCGAGAACGCGGACGGACACGGCCGGCGCCTGGCTCGCGGAGCACGCCGCGACGCGGGGGCCACTCGTGCGCTGGGTACGGGAGCCCGCGGGCGCCCGCCCGGCGCGCGGGCCCGCGCATCGCCGCGCGCGCCGCCGCGCGCCGGCGGGCGGGGCGGGGTCAGTAGGTGAGTCGGTTGCCGCCGCCGGGGGCTGCGGCGGTGGCTTCGACGAGGGCGTCGAGCAGGGTCTCGGTGCGCGGCAGCCAGGGGGCGGCCGCGCCTCGCGGTACGTCGGGGGTGCGCTCCCAGCGCGCCCTGCCGCCGCCGACGACGGTGGGCGGGAGCGTCACGTAGCCGCCGTCCCCGTGGAACCGCAGCGAACTCGGCACGTGGTCCTGGGCGTACAGCAGCTCGCCCAGCTCCGGGAGGTCGTAGGTCGCCACCAGGAACGTGAAGCGGCTGGGGCTGGCGACGACGGGGCCGACGCGTACGCCGAGGCGGTCGAGCGAGGTGAGCGCCTGGGCACCGGCGGCGGCCGGCAGGCTGAGCGCGCAGGGCGCCTGGCCGCCGGTGGCCAGGACGACGGGCGCGTCGGGGCGGCTGTTCCACCACCACCGCACCATGCGGGCGTCGGTGGTGGCGGCCAGCAGGCCGGGGTCGTAGGGGTGCGCGCCGGGTACGACGCAGTCGGTGCTCTGGCAGCCGCAGGAGGGGGCGCGGCCGCCGGTCTCACGCAGCTCCGCCCCGGGCACCACCGGCCACCGCCACTCGGTTGCGACGGTGAGCGCGGCCGTCCGCCGTGCCCAGCGGGTCATGCGTTGCCTTCCGGGGATCTCGCGCATGAGCGCTTGTCCTTTCCGTTCGCGGCGAACTTCCGACAAAGACGTTCAGAGAGCTTCAGAGCGGACATCACAACATGTGGCGCCGTCGTCACCGTGCGTACGAGGCAGCGCATCATGCCGTGGGCGGAGCGTGGAACGTGGCGGGAGGTGGCGCGCGGCTGGCGAATGCGCGCTCTCCCGCGATCCCCGCGGCGGGGGGTCGCACGCGTGCTGCCGTACTGTCGTGAACTCTTCTCGCCACTGCCGGAAGCCGGCCCGACAGTCGCCGTGTGAGACGTCCGGAACCGCTCGGGGGTTCCGGGCCCCGGCGGTAGCCGTCGTGCGCGTGTGCGTGCCTCTGTTCTCGTGTCTACCCAGAAGAAGCCACCCGGCCCCGGGGAGCGTCCCGGGTAACACCGCCGAGCGAAACCAGTCGAACGCGAATTGGCGCACGCGGGGTACTTTTTGCGCCAACTTGCGGGACACTCGGCTTGTCACCCCTCACCCCAGACGGTGCCTGGGCACCATCGCCCGCATACGGACAATGCTGGACATCCTCTGACCGGTACGTGTACTTCTGGACGCACTGGTGGCAGAGCAGCATGACATGGGGGTTCGCGATGCCAGTGAGAACCACGCCCTCCGGCGGAAGCCGCTGCTCATGACAACTCACCATCTACCAAAAGTGGCTGGAATCAATCCTCCGCTGTCCTCGCCGGATGAGACTGTTCGGCCACACGGCGACCCCGCGCGCGACGGCCGGGGACAGGGCCCGGGGGACGACCGGGCCGACGGCGACGAAGACGGCGAAGACGGCGGGTCCCGGGGTCGCGGTCGCGGGAGGCACAGGGGCGGCCCGACGGCCGGCGGGCCGTGGGGCCCGGTCGACCGGCTGGCCGCCGTCCAGGACCATCTCGCCGGCTGGATCCACGAACTGACCGCCCTGCACGAGCTGACGGAACGGCTCGCCCGCGCCGAGACGCTGGACGACACCCTGCACGAGACGCTGCGGGGCGGCGCGAGCCTCGTCGGCGCGCAGCGCGGGCTGATCGTGCTGGAGCCGGCGGACGGGCTGGGCCCGGAGCAGACGATCGGGCTCGGGCTGGGGCGGTCGGACATCGGGCAGATCGAGACGGTGACGGACGGGTCGGCGTTCTACGGCCGGCTGCTCGACGGCCTGCCGACGACACCGCGCGCCCGGCGCGGGACCGACCCGGCGACCGACCCCGCGACGGACGCCGGGGCCGAGCCCGCGACCGACGCGGTGGCCGGCTCCACGCCCGACGCCGCGACCGGTCCGGCGGGTCCCGCCGACGAGATCACCCACCCCGACATCGCCGGTGAGGACGACCTCGATCCGCGTCACCGCGAGGTCGCCGCGCGGCTCGGCTACGCGGCGAGCTACGCCGTGCCCCTGATCGCCGCCGGCCCCGACACCGGGCGTCGGCCGGCCCCGGGGGCGCCCCCGCCCGGGCCGTCGGACGGCGGCGCGGGCCGGCCCGGGGCCGGCGGTGCCACGGCGCGGCGGCGCACGGCCGGGGTCCGGCTGGGCGCCGCCGTCTGGCTCTACGACGAGCCCGCCGAGCCGGGCCCGCGTCAGCGCCATCTCCTCGGTCTCTATCTGAGCTGTGCCGCCGAGCACCTGGCGCGGCGGCTGACGCTGGCCCGCGCCGAACGCGCCAACGCGGCCGTGCACGAGGAGCTGCTGCCGAGCCGGCTGCCCCGGGTGCCGGGGCTGACGCTGGCCGTGCGGCACCGGACGGGGCCGCGCGGCGGCGGCGACTGGTACGACGTGCTGCCGCTGCCGGACGCGGCGGTGGGCCTGTCGGTCGGCGGGGTCACCGGTTCCGGGCCGAGCGCGGTGGGCGCGATGGGCCGGCTGCGGGCCTCGCTGCGCGCGTACGCGGTGATGGAGGGTGAGGACCCGGTCGCGGTGCTGTCGGATCTGGAGCTGCTGATGCGGCTGACCGAGCCGGCGCGCTCGGCGACCGCGCTGTTCGGCTACGCGGAGCCGGCGGCCCGGCGGATCGTGGTGGCCGGCGCCGGGCACTGCCCGCCGCTGGTGGTGGGCCCTCGGCGGTGTGAGTTCGTGGAGACGACGCTGTCCGCGCCGCTGGGCATGCTGGCGTGCTGGGAGGCGCCGAGCGTGGAGCTGACCCTGGACGTGGGCGAGACGCTGCTGCTCTACACGGACGGGGTGCTGCACCGCTGTGTCGACGCGGGCCCCGGGGAGGCGACGACGGACCGGGCGATGGCGCGGCTGCGCGCGGCCGCGCGGTCGGCGGCGCCGGAGGTGCGCGCGGAGCCGGAGGCGCTGGCCGATCACGTCCTGGGCGAGCTGCTGGGCGCCCGGCAGTGGGAGGACCACGAGGAGGACGTCGTGCTCCTCGCCGCCCGCTTCTGAGCCCGCCCGTGAGTCACCCGTGAGTCCACCCGCGCCTGCGAGCACGCCGCGTCCGGAACCCGTCATGTCGGGAATCCGCCACGTCCGGAAACTGCCATATCCGGTCAGGACCGGCGTTCGGACGGGCGGACATACGATGGAGGGCGGTCCCAGTCCGTACGCAAGGAGGCAGCGACGTGGCCGAGCAGCAGTCACCGGAGACCCCGGCAGACGAGCAGCCGATCAAGCAGCGGAAGAACGGCCTGTACCCGGGCGTGTCCGAAGAGCTGGCCGAGAACATGAAGACCGGTTGGGCGGACACCGAGCTGCGCGACCTGGAGCCGGTCCCCCAGGTCAAGGAGACCGCTCGGCGCCGCGCCGCGCTGTCCGCCCGGTTCCCCGGGGAGCGGCTGGTCGTCCCGGCGGGCAACCTGAAGACGCGGTCGAACGACACGGAGTACAGCTTCCGTGCCGCCACCGAGTACGCGTACCTCACCGGCAACCTCACCGAGAACGGGGTGCTGGTGCTGGAGCCGCGTCGCGGCGGTGAGGGGCACGACGAGACGCTGTACCTGCTGCCGCGCTCGGACCGGGAGAACGGCGAGTTCTGGCTGGACGGCCAGGGCGAGCTGTGGGTGGGCCGGCGCCACAGCCTCTCCGAGGCGGAGCGGCTGTACGGCATCCGGTGCGCGGACGTGCGTGAGGCGCCGGAGGTGCTGCGCGCGGCGACCGGCCCGGTGCGGGTGGTGCGCGGGCACGACGCGGGGGTCGAGGCGGCGCTGGTCGACAAGGTGACCGCCGAGCGGGACGAGGAGCTGCGCGGTTTCCTGTCCGAGATGCGGCTGGTGAAGGACGACTTCGAGGTCGGGGAGCTGCAGAAGGCCGTGGACTCCACGGTGCGCGGCTTCGAGGACGTGGTGCGGGTGCTGGACCGCGCGGAGGCGACCTCCGAGCGGTACGTCGAGGGCACGTTCTTCCTGCGGGCCCGGGTCGAGGGCAACGACATCGGGTACGGCTCGATCTGCGCGGCGGGTCCGCACGCGACGACGCTGCACTGGGTGCGCAACGACGGCCCGGTGCGTTCGGGCGACCTGCTGCTGCTGGACGCGGGTGTGGAGACGCACACCCTGTACACGGCGGACGTGACGCGCACGATGCCGGTCAGCGGGCGTTTCACCGACGTCCAGCGGCGGATCTACGACGCGGTGTACGACGCGCAGGAGGCGGGTATCGCGGCGGTACGGCCCGGCGCGAAGTACCTGGACTTCCACGAGGCGTCGCAGCGTGTGCTGGCCGAGCGGCTGGTGGAGTGGGGGCTGCTGGAGGGCCCGGTGGAGCGGGTGTTGGAGCTGGGGCTGCAGCGCCGCTGGACGCTGCACGGCACGGGCCACATGCTGGGCATGGACGTGCACGACTGCGCGGTGGCCCGCCGGGAGACGTACGCGGAGGGCACGCTGGAGCCGGGCATGTGCCTGACCGTCGAGCCGGGGCTGTACTTCCAGGCCGATGATCTGACGGTGCCGGAGGAGTACCGGGGCATCGGCGTGCGGATCGAGGACGACATCCTGGTGACGGAGGACGGCAACCGCAATCTGTCGGCGGCCCTGCCGCGCCGTTCGCACGAGGTCGAGGAGTGGATGGCTCAGCTGAAGGGCTGATTCCGCTTCCGCCCGACGCCGTAGTCGGACGTCGACACGACCGGCCGGTCCGGACCCCCAGCGGGTCCGGGCCGGCCGGCCCGTTTCCGCCGCCGGACCCGCCGGAGCCGCCCGGGGGCTGGATTCCGGGGCTGTTTCGCACCGTCGGCCCGTACGGCTCGCCGGGCTCGTACTTCCGATATCACCCCTTGTTCGACCAAACGACAGCAGTGGGTCACAGCGGAACCCGAGGCTCATCTCGGGGGTGAGTGGGCGAATCCCAGAGCGACTTCACAGATGCGCCGTTCTGGCCACATCGGGCCCGCGCAGCCGCCAAGCTGTCTGCCGTCAAGCGACCGCAGGCGGTCGCCTCAGGCACGGCCCGACGCTCCTCGGGGGTACGGAACATGGTCATAGGCAACACCGGTCGGAACGCGCCGCCCAGGCGGCCCGGCCGGATATCACGCGGCTCCCGGCTGCGGCGGGTGGCGGCGTTGGGCACGGCGGCGCTGATGCTGACCTTCGGGGTCCAGCACGTCGCGGAGGCCGACGAGCCGCCCCGCGTCGACCTCCGCGTCCTGGTCCTGGACGGCGGAGACCCGGGCACGGACGCGATCCGCGAACGGCTGCGCGGCACCGGAACCCCCCACACCACGGTGCCGTTGGGCGACCCGGGGCGCCCCACGATCGACGAGGGCTTTCTCAGCACCACCACGGACGGCCGTGCGCACGCCCGCTTCCAGGGCGTGGTCGCCCCCAACGCCGCACTGTCGGCACTGAGTTCCGCCGAGCGGGACGCGCTGCGCGACTACCGGGCCGCCTTCGACGTGCCGCAGGTCAACGCGTACGTCTACCCGGAGCCCGCGCTCGGCCTGAACTGGCCGGCGAACCCCGGCTACGTCGGCGTCCTCGACGGCACCGAGGCCGAACTGACGCAGGCCGGGCTCGACGGCCCGTTCGGCTACCTCAAGGGCGGCGTGCCGTTCGACGACCTCGATCCGACGGTGAACGAGACGTACGGCGCGCTGGCGGTGCCGCTGGCCGACCCGCCGGCCGGTTCGAGCTACACCAGCCTGCTGGACGCGCCGATCCCCGGCAGCCAGGAGCGCGGTTCGCTGATCGGCGAGTGGCGGCACGACGGGCTGCGCGACCTGGTGCTCACCTTCAGCTACAACCGCTGGCAGCAGCACTTCCGGCTGCTGACCACGGGAGTCCTGGACTGGGTGACGGACGGGGTGCGGCTCGGCCAGGCGCGGAACTACTTCGCGGTCCACGTCGACGACGCCTTCGCGCCGAACGACCGCTGGGACACCGAGAACAACTGCACCCCCGGCGGCTTCGACTGCCCGTCCGGTTCCGGTACGGAGCCGGACACGATCCGGATGACGGACGCCGACGCCCGGCACGCCGTCCAGTGGCAGCGGGACAACAGGTTCACCATGGACATGGTCTACAACGCCGGATTCGCCGAGGAGTGGCGTGCGGCGAACGGCGGGCAGGACGCCCTGACCGACCAACTGGTCGCGGATCGCGGCGAGTTCCGGTGGATCAACCACACCTACACGCACCCCTACCTGGGCTGTGTGCAGGACGTGTCCGTGGTGCCGTGGGTGTGCGCGAAGAAGCCCGACGGCAGCACCAGGTGGGTGCCGCGCGCCACGATCGTCCAGGAGATCCAGCAGAACCTGGACTGGGCGGCGGCCAAGGGCATCACCGTCGACCGGCGTGAGCTGGTCACCGGTGAGCACTCCGGCCTCAGGCGGCTGCCGGTGCAGCCGGACGACAACCCGAACCTGGCGCGTGCGCTGCGCGACACCGGCGTGAAGTGGATCGCCAGCGACAACTCGCGGGAGCCGGAGCAGCGGAAGGTCGGCCCGGCGCGCACCGTGCCTCGCCACCCGATGAGCCTCTACTACAACGTGGGCACGGCCGAGGAGCTGGTCGACGAGTACAACTGGATCTACACCAGCACGGCGGACGGCGGCAGCGGCGTCTGCGAGACCGACCCCCGCTCCACCTGCCTGCCCGAACCGCTCGACGTGGAGACCGGGTTCGAGGAGTACATCAAGCCGCTGGAGGTGCGCATCGCGCTGTCGCACGCCACCGACAACGATCCGCGTCCGCACTACATCCACCAGTCCAACCTCGCCGAGGAGCGGCTGGCGTACCCGGTGATGACGTCCCTGCTGGACACCTACCGGGGGCTGTACGCGAAGAACACGCCGCTGCTGAACCGCTCGCAGCGCCAGCTCGGTGTGGAGACGCAGCGCCGGGACCGGTGGGCGAAGGCCGTCGCGGACGGGCACGTCAGCGGCTACCGGATCGGTGACACGGTCACCCTCCGGGTCGACGCGGCGGCCGGTGCGCCGCCCGTGCCGGCGACCGCGCCGAAGGGCACCACGGTCACCGGGCACGCCGCCGGCGGCACCAGGCCGTTCGGCGCGGCGTACGCCGGGAGCCGTTCCGGCTGGACGAAGCCGGCCCAGGCGGGCGGCTCCCTCACCCTGCAACTGCCCAACTGACAGAGCGCGTTCGTGCCCGTCGGCCCTCCGGTCGGCGGGCACGGCAGCGCGCGCCCGAAGGCTCCGCCCGGCCCGTCACGGAAGGCGAACAGCAGATCCGCCGCGCACGTACGGCACCACACAGGCCCGGCACCACAGCTGCCGGGCGGCACGACACCACACCCGCGACACCCATGCCACGTCTCACCGAACCGCCCGCACACCCCGAACACCGTTCCGAACGCCATTCCTGCCCTGGGGGAAACGCAGTTATGAGCGCGATGCTCCAGCCCGCCACGCCCGCCCACTCCGCACCCGCCGCAACCGACACCGGCCGCGCCACCGCAGGCCGCGCCACCGCAGGCCGCGTCCGCACCGCCGCACCCCGCCGCGAACCGGTCGCCGGAGACCGCGTCACCCTGCTCACCGAGGGCACGTACCCGCATGTGCACGGCGGTGTCAGCACCTGGTGCGACCAGCTTGTGCGCGGCATGCCGGAGGTCCGGTTCCGCGTCCTGTCGCTGACCGCCAACGGCCAGGAGCCGATGGGCTGGGAGCTGCCGCCCAATGTCGTACGGCACCAGGCGTTCCCGCTGTGGGGCGGCACCCGGGACGACAACCGCAAGGGCCCCACCCGAGGCCGCCGGCGCCGCTTCCTCGACGCCTACGCACGCTTCCTCACCGCCCTGCTCGCCCCCGGCAACGACCCCGGGTTCGGGCCCGCGCTCTACGAGTTGGCGGAACTGGCGAGAGCGGGCCTGCTGCGCCGGGCCGTCGCGTCGGAGGGCGCCCTGCGGGTCCTCACCGACGTGTGGACGAGGCCGGGCACGCCGACCGCGCCGGCCGCCCCCAGCCTGCACGACGCCCTCACCGCGGCCGGACTGCTGGAACACCTGCTGCGCCCGCTCGGGCTGCGGATATCCGACGGCGGCATAGCCCACGCCGTCAGCGGCGGACTGGCCACCCTGCCCGCGCTGACGGCACAGCACTTCGACGAGGTGCCGTTCCTGCTCACCGAACACGGCATCTACCAGCGGGAACGTTACCTCGGCCATCGCGGCGCCTCGCTCGGCGCGCCCGTCAAGACCCTCCTGCTCGGCTTCTACCGGCAGTTGGCCGCCGAGAGCTACCGGGCGGCCCGGCTGGTCACCCCCTGCAACCAGTACAACCGGCGGTGGGAGGAGCGCGGCGGCACCCCCGCCGCACGCATCCGCACCGTCTACAACGGCGTCGACCCGGGCGCGTTCCCGCACGCCGGCCCCGAGCCGGAGGTGCTGACGCTCACCTGGGCCGGCCGGATCGACCCCATCAAGGACCTGGAGACCCTGGTCCGCGCGTACGCGCTGCTGCGCCGCGACTTCCCCGAGCTGCGGCTGCGGCTGTTCGGCGGGGTGCCGGCCGGCAACGAGGACTACCGGGACCGGCTGGAGAAGCTCACCGCCTCGCTCGGGGTCGCGGACCGCGTCAGCTTCGAGGGGCGGATCAGCCAGGTCAGCCGCGCCTACGCGGCCGGCAGCGTCGTCCTGCTGTCCAGCATCAGCGAGGCGTTCCCGTTCAGCCTGATCGAGGCGATGTCCTGCGGCCGCGCGACCGTGTCGACGGACGTCGGCGGGGTGCGGGAGGCCGCCGGGGACTGCGGTGTGGTCGTCCCGCCGCGCGACCCGGAGGCCATGGCCGCCGCGACGGCGGCGCTGCTGCGGGACCCGGCGCGGCGGGCCGCGCTCGGCGCCCGCGCCCGCCAACGGGTGATCGACCAGTTCACGCTGCGCGCCTCCGTGGACAGCTTCCGCCGCATCTACCGCGAGCTGGCCTCCGGCGGCCCCGCCCTGCCGACGCCCGCCGACCGGCGGCCACGCCCGGTCCGCCACGTCGAGCCGCCGACCGATGCCGGCGCCGACAAGGCGGCCGCCACCGCAGCCGGGCCGGCCGGACCGCCGCCGGTGGAGACGCTGCCGGTGCGTGGGCGCGGCGGCGCGGCCCCCGGTCCCGCGCCCGACCGCCGGCCCGCCGCCCGCCTCGTCGGCCAGGGCGGTGCCCGGTGACCGAGCTGAGCCGGCCGACCCGCGAACACGCCGACGCGCTGGAGGAGTTGGTGGACCGGCTCGGCGCGGACTGCGCGGCCGCCGTCCACCCGGAGGAGATCGCCGCCCTGCTGGAGTCCGAAGGGCTGAACGACCGGCGGATCAGGGAGCGTTACGGCTACGCCGACTCCTTCGCGCTCGCCGAGGAGCTGTTCGGACGGGTGCCGCGCGCCCACCACAGGGCGCCCGCCCCGGACCCGGGCGCCGGGTCGCGCACCGAGCTGCTGCGCTGCCTGGTGCGCGGGATCGTCTTCACCCTGCCGGCCCTGGCGTTTGTCCTCGGCAGCCCCTTCCTCAGCGGCCCGCCCGGCACACGCGGGCTGCCCGCCGGCACGTTCACCCTGCTGGCCGGCGCGCTGTGCGGCTGGGCGTGGAGCCAGGCGCTGTCCCACCGCGCGCACTTCTGGCTGGGCCTGGGCGGCCCGCCCGGGCGGCGGGCCGCCGCCCGGGCGCTGGCGCGCGGCGCGGCGGCCGGGGTGGCGGCCTCGGTGACGGTCGCCGGGGGCGTCTCGCTGCTGACCGGCGGCGCGCCCTGGCCGGTGTGGGTGTTCTGCGTCGGCCAGGCCGGCTATCTGGCGTGTGCGACGGTGCTGCTGGTACTCGGGCACGAACGGGCCCTGCTGGCGGCGCTGTTGCCGGTGACGGTCGGCGGCGTGCTGAGCGCGCTGCGGGACGACCTGCCGGAGGCGTGGCGGGCGGCGCTGCTGGGCGCCTCGCTGGCCGCCGTACTGGTGCTGGCCGTCCTGACCGTGCTCGCCGAACTCGGCGCGCGGGACGAGGAGTCGGCGCCGCGCTACCCGTCCCTGTCGCCGCCGCTGTGGTCGTCCGTGCCGTACGGGCTGCTCGGTCTCGGCGTCGGCGTGCTGGTGATGCTGGCGATCCTCGCCGACGTGCTGCGCGACGCGGCGCTCGGCAGCATCGCCGCACCGACCGCGCTGGCGCTGTCGCTGAGCATGGGACCCGCCGAGTACCTGCTCGGACGGTTCCGCCACCGCACCCTGGGCCGGCTGCGCGACCTCACCGGCTTCGCCGGCTTCCGGACCACCGTCGCCGTCGAACTCGCCCGGGGCATGCTCTGCTACCTCGCGCTGCTGCTGCCGCTCGCCTGGCTCGGCTCGCTGGCCTGGCCGTACGCGCCCGGCGCCGAACCGGGCCGGCTCCTGCTGCTGCTCCTGCTGGGCGCCACCCTGTGGGCGGCGCTGCTGCTGCAGGCGTTCGGCCGGATCTGGGCCGCCGTGACCGCCTGCGGGCTGGCCGCCGGCGCCGAGCTGGCCGGGCTGCTGCTGCCCGCGTTCGCGGGCGTCGACGCGCTGACCGTGCAGCTCGCGGTGTGCGGGGCGACGGCGCTGGTGCTGCCGCCCCTGGCCTGGGCCCTGCTGGGCCGGGCCACCGCCCACCGCTGAGCCGCTGAGCCGCTGAGCCGCTGAGCCGCTGAGCCGCTGAGCCGTAACCGCCCGACCCGCAAGGAAAGTCCCCTCCAACCCACCCACACCAGGAGCGGCAGTGCGTCTGCTGGTACCGCTGTACGAGAACCCCGCCGACCGGCCGGAGGCCTGGCGTCGGCTCTTCAACGCCGCGCCCCGGCTGTACGGCGTGGTGCTCAACCCGGCGAGCGGCGTCGGCACGGCCCCGGACGCCGCGTTCGCCGACGTCGCCGTCCGGCTGCGGTCGGCGGGGGTGCGGCTCCTCGGCTACGCGGACACCGCCTACGGCGCCCGGCGGCACGCGGAGGTGCTGGAGGAACTGGACCGCTACCAGGCCTGGTACGGCACCGACGGGGCGTTCCTCGACCAGGTCGCCGGCAGCCCCGCCGAACTGCCCGAATACGCGCGCCTGGCGGCGCTGGCGCGCAGGCGGGGCGTGCGGACGATCGTGTTCAACCACGGCACTCATCCGGAGTACGGCTACGTCGAACACGCCGATCTGCTGGTCACCTTCGAAGGAGACTGGACGTCGTACCTGACCGCACGGTCTCCCGACTGGACGCGCCGGGTTCCGCCGGGACGGCTCTGCCACCTCGTGTACGGGGTGCCGGCCGGGCAGGCGGACCGGGTGGCCGCAGTCGCCGAGGAACGCGGCGCCGGCGTGTGCTGCGCGGTGCCCGGCGGCCTGCCGCATCCGTGGGACGCCCTGCCCGAACAACTGGAGACGGCGTGAGTGCGACGTTCGACAAGACGCTCGACAAGGCCGGGGCGGCGCGCTCCGGGATCGGTCTGGCGGTGGTCGGCGCGCTGCTGTGCGCGCTGCTCGCCGGCTGCTCGACGAAGCCCGACGACCCGGACGACCACACGGACGCGCGGCCGTCACCGTCCGCCTCCCCGGGCACGGGGCGCTGGCAGCCGAAGCCCGGCCTGGACTGGCAGTGGCAGCTCTCCGGCAAGCTCGACCCGGACGTCGACGTGCCCGTCTACGACATCGACGGCTTCGACCACGACGCCCCGGTGGTGCGGAAGCTGCAGGCGCGCGGCGTCAAGGTGATCTGCTACATCAACGCCGGGGCCTGGGAGGACTGGCGCCCCGACGCCGGCGACTTCCCCAAGCGGCTGCTCGGCCGGGGCAACGGCTGGGAGGGCGAGCGGTGGCTGGACATCCGGCAGCTCGACGTCCTGCGCCCGCTGATCGCCAAGCGCTTCGACATGTGCCGGGACAAGGGCTTCGACGCCGTCGAACCCGACCAGATGGACGGCTACGAGAACCGGACCGGCTTCCCCCTCACCGCGCGGCACCAGCTCGACTTCAACCGGATGCTCTCCCGTCTCGCCCGGGAACGCGGACTGGCCGTCGCCCTGAAGAACGACGTCGACCAGGTCCGGGAACTGCTCGACGACTTCGACTTCGCGGTGAACGAGGAATGCGCGGCCTACCGCGAGTGCGAGAAGCTGAAGCCGTTCGTGGACGCCGGCAAGGCCGTGTTCCACGTCGAGTACCGGCTGAAGGCGGCGGAGTTCTGCGAGCAGTCGCGGAAACTGGGTCTGAGTTCGCTGGTGAAACGGCTTGATCTGGACGCCTGGCGGCAGTCCTGCGCCGACCGGTGACCGCCGGCGCGGCCGGCGTCCGGAACGCTTTCCGGGGTCTTGGGCGGGTTTTGGCCGGCGGCATTCCGTCGCTTTGCCGGGCCGGGAATCGGCGCCGCGCATAGTGGCCTACATGGTCAGCAACGGAATGGCGCCCTGGCACCTGCTCATCGTGGCGCTGGTCGCGGTGGTCGTCTTCGGGTCGAAGCGGCTGCCCGACGCGGCCCGTGGACTCGGCCGCGCCCTGCGGATCTTCCGCGCCGAGGTGACGGCCCCGACGACGGCGGCCCCGACGACACCGGCCGCCGCACCGGGCCGCCGGGAGCCGGCAGGCCGGTCGCCGGCCGGAGAGTGAGCGACGCTCCCGCTCCGGCCGGCGACCGGCGACCGGCGACCGGCGAGGGCCTACGCCGGGCCCGCTCCGACTGTTCCCGCTGTTCCGGCGGCTCCGCCTGACCCGGCAGGCCCCGCCGGCCCGGCTGTGGCCAGCGGGCCGGTCAGCCTGACCATCAGGTCGTCCAGGCTGATCAGTCCGGCGAGCGCGCCGTCCGCGTCACGGATCACCGCGAGCGAGGCCCGGCGCTGCCGGAGCTGCTCGATGGCGTCGGCGGCGGTGTCGGCCGCCCGCAGCTCCGGCACCGGTCGGGCGAGCGTCGCGGCGCGGGCGGCGGCCCTGCCCCGGTGGCGGGCGACCATCGCGTCCCGCACGTGGACCGAGCCCAGCACGGTTGTCGGCGCCCCGCCGCCCGGAGCGTCGCCGTCGCCGACGACCAGCAGCCGGGTGAGGTCGTGCCGGGCCGCCGTGGCCAGCACCTCCTCGACGTCCGCCGACGCCGGGACGGCGGCGATCCGGGCCGCCGGCACCATGAGCCGGCCCACCGGGGTCTGCGGCTCGGTGAGGCTCCTGGTCAGCAACGCCGAGTCGTCCCGGCTGATCAGCCCCAACCGCTGTGACTCCTTGACGAGTTGGGTCAGCTGCTCACGGTTGTGGACGGAGGTCAGCTCCTCGCGCGGGGTGACCCGGCAGAGCCGGACCAGCGCGTTGCTGACCCGGTTCAGCAGCAGGATCAGCGGGCGCACGACGGTCGTCACGGCCCGGAAGGCGGGCGCGAGCAGCATCGCCGACCGTTCCGGGTGGGCGATGGCCCACGACTTGGGTGCCATCTCTCCCACCACCATGTGCAGGAACACCACCACCAGCATGGCGACCAGGAAGGCGACGACGTAGCTGAGCGAGGTGGGCAACCCGAGCGAGACCAGCAGCGGGTCGAGCCGCGCGGAGATCGCGGGCTTGGAGATGCCGCCCAGGCCGAGCGTGCAGACGGTGATGCCGAGTTGGGCACCGGCGAGCATCAGGGACAGCTCGCGCATCCCGGCGAGCGCGGAACGTGCCCCGCGCCGTCCGTCGGCGACGGCCTGCTCGACCCGGTGCCGGCGGGCGGCCACCAGGGCGAACTCGGCGGCGACGAAGAACCCGCTGCCGGCCAGCAGCAGCACGGTGAGCGCGAACGCGGTCAGCGGACTCATACCGGCTCCTCCTGCTGGCTGCGGCCCACGGCCGGCGCGCCGGCGGCGGGCACCAGCGAGGCGGGCCGCGCCACGGTGGCGGCCAGGTCGACGCCGGAACCGACGCCGGCGCGGGTGTCCGTTCCGGTGTCCGTCGCGGCGGTGAGCCGGACGCGGCGCGGCACGTGGCGGTCGACGCTCAGCACCTCGACGAGCGCGGTACCGCCCGTCGCCGCGAGTGCGACGGTCAGCCGGTCGCCGACGGCGGGGAAGCGGCCCAGCCGGTCGACGACCAGGCCGGCGACCGTGTCGTAGTCCTCGGACTCCGGCAGCTCCACACCGGTGGCCTCGGCGATCTCGTCGACCCGCCGGTGCGCGTCGACGAGCCAGGAGTCCCCGTCCGCGACGGCGAGTTCGACGACCTTGTCGGTCTCGTCGTTGATCTCGCCGACCAGTTCCTCGGCGATGTCCTCGAAGGTCAGGATGCCCGCGAGGCCGCCGTGTTCGTCGAGGACGACGGCGAACTCCCCGCCGTGCTCGTGCAGTCTGCGTACCGCGTCGGGGAGGGCGAGCGTCTCCGGGAGGAGCAGCGCGGGCCGGGCCAGTTCGCCGGCGCGGGCCCGGTCGACGCGCTCGGCGCCGTGCCGCATCAGCTCCCGTACGCCGACCACTCCGACGACGTCGTCCGGCCGGCGGCCCGTGACGGGGTAGGTGGAGTGGCCGTGTTCGGCGATGAGCTGGACGATCTCGGTGGCCGGCGCGTCGGCGGCCAGGTAGAGGGTGTCGACGCGGGGCACCATGACCTCGCCGACCGTCCGCTCGGAGAACTCCAGGGCGTGGTCCATCAGCCGTGCGGTGTGCGGCGGGAGGTGGCCGTGCGCCCGGGAGGCGTCGACGAGGTGGCCGAGTTCCTCCAGGGTGGCGCCGTGGTGCAGTTCCTCGACCGGTTCGATGCCGATCCGGCGCAGCAGCCGGTTGGCGGCCGAGTCGAAGACCCGCACCAGGGGTCCGGCTATCCGCAGGTAGGCGAGCGTCGAGGCGGCGAGCGCCTTGGCGAGCCGTTCGGGAACGGCCAGCGCCAGGTTCTTCGGGGCGAGTTCGCCGAGGACCATCTGGAGTGCGAGCGCCGCGACGAACGCGGCCGTCAACGCGGCGCCGGAGACGGCCGCCTCGGGCACGCCGACGCCGACGAGCAGCGGGCGCAGCAGTTCCGCGAGCGCGGGCTCGGCGAGGAAGCCGACGACCAGGCCGGTGACGGTGATGCCCAACTGCGCGCCGGAGAGCATGAAGGAAAGCCGTTCCAGCACCTTCACGGCGCGGGCGGCGCGTTTGTCGCCGGCGGCGGCCTCCCGGGCGAGGGCCACCCGGTCCGCGGCGACGTAAGCGAATTCCTGTGCGACGAAGTAACCGGTTCCCGCGGTGAGGACAAGCACCGCGAGGAGACCGAGTGCGGCGTTCACCGGGCACCGGCCGGAGAGGCGTGGCGGCGGGCGCCGACCGGAGAGGTGTGGCGGCGGGCGGCGGTGGGCGCCGGCGCCTTGCGGGGTCCGTGCCACCCCCGCTCGGTGATCCGCTTTCCGCCGGCTGGGCGGCGGAGGCGCGGAGGGGGTGTGGCACGGCTGGTACTGGGAGGTTCGCCCATGACGGACGCGGCTCCTTCTCGTCTGCCGGGCGCGCGCCCGGACTTCGTACAGCCGGGCGAAGCGCCCGGCCGGCGACCTGCTTCCCGGCATAGTAAAGGAGACGCAAATTAATCCGGGGCCGACGGACGTGTTTTCCGCCTCTCCTGTCACTCTGCGCGGTGTCCCGTTCACCCTGCGGCCAAGAAGAGTCAACTCCTTGAAAACAGCACTCCCGCCGATCGTTGCACTATTGGTACTGTCGGCGGGCCGTGTACCGCCTCACGGTGCTTGGACGGGGGACGGGCGGGCAGAAGAGCAGGAACCGGCACAAGACAGCGCCCCGTTCGACCCGTGAAGAGGGGCTGGAGGTGTACAGCGTGGGTGACACACAGCGCGGGCCCCGAGCGGGCCACGGCCGCCGCCGCGCCGCACCCTCCTCCGGCCGTTCCGGCGGCGGGCGCCGCCGCGCGCCGCGCTCCCGGCTCACCCGACGCGGCCGGGTGACGGCCTGGACCGCGGGCACGCTCGCCGCGGTGCTGCTCGCCGGCGGCGGTCTCGCCGGCTACGTCTACCACCGCCTCGACGGCAACATCGACGCCGCCGACCTCGAAGGCCGCCTCGGCGACAACCGCCCGGCCTCCCTCAGCCCCGGCGCCAAGAACATCCTCGTCGTCGGCTCGGACAGCCGCGACGGCATGGGCGACAAGTACGGCAAGGGCTTCACGACCATGCAGTCGGACACGCTGATGGTCGTGCACATCGCCGCCAACCGCGAGTGGGCGACGGTCGTCTCGCTCCCCCGCGACTCCTGGGTGGAGATCCCCAGCTGCCAGCAGGACGAGGGCAACTCGTCCAAGCCGCACCATTCGAAGATCAACGAGGCGTACGCCCTCGGCGGCATGAACGGCGACGTCTCCGGCGCCGCCGCCTGCGCGATCCGCACCGTCGAGCACAACACCGGTCTGCGGATCGACCACTTCATGTCGATGGACTTCCAGGGCTTCAAGGGCATGGTCGACGCCGTCGACGGCGTGGAGGTCTGCCCCGAGGAGCCCATCGACGACAAGAAGGCGCACCTGAAGATGGACGCCGGGTGCCAGACGATCAAGGGCGAGAAGGCGCTCGGCTACGTCCGCGCCCGCTACAGCCTCGGCGACGGCTCCGACACCTCGCGCATCGGCCGCCAGCAGGAGTTCATGTCCTCGCTGGCGAAGAAGGCGCAGTCCAAGCTCGGCGACCCGAAGGCGCTCTTCGACTTCATGGAGGCGTTCACCAGCTCGCTCACCACCGACCGCGAGCTGGCCGGCGTCCGCCCGCTGTACGACCTCGCCCGCAGCGTGCAGGGGATCCCCACGAACCGGCTGACGTTCCTGACGGTGCCGAACTACCCGCGCGAGCGCGACGTGCCGTCCGACCGGGCCAACGTCGTCTGGCAGTACCCGCAGGCCGAGGAACTGTTCACCTCGCTCGCCGAGGACCGCGAGGTCGACAAGAAGAAGCTGGAGGCGGCGGCCGAGGAGAGCGCCGCGCTCACCCCGGCGCAGGTGCGGGTGTCCGTGCTGAACGGCACCGCGACGCCGGGCCGGGCGGCGGAGGTCGCGGCGCAGCTGCGGGCGGCCGGATTCCAGGTCGTGACGACGGGGAACGCCCCCAGCCCCAGCGAGCGTACGACCGTCGAGTACCCGCAGGGCCTGCGCGCCCACGCCAGCGTGCTGAGCGGACGGGTCCCGGGCGCCGCCACCGCCGCCGGGGGCACCCTGCCGGGCGTGCTGACGCTCACCGTCGGCGACGACTACCGCGGCGTCCGCTCCTGAGCCGTTCCCGAAGCGTCCTGAGCCGCCCTGCGGCTGGTCCTGTCCGCCCCGCCGCGGTCGGGCCTCGTGGTCAGGCGTCCCGGACGTCGCCCGGCGGCGGGTCCGTCGGCGCCGGGCGCGCGCCCAGCACCTGCCGGTACTGCTCGGCCGCCCGCTCGTCCAGATACGGCGACAGCCGCAGCAGCACGCCGCGCACGAGGTAACCGCGCTCGGCCCGCGTCGGGATGTCGGCCGCGGTCCGCTGGAGCTGCCTGGCCCGCGCCTCGGCGTCCGCGTGCGTCGAGAACACCTCGATGACGCCGCCCAGCGCGACGCTGCCGGGATCGTTGTCGGAGACCAGCCCGCCGTCCACCCGGCCGTCCTCGAAACTGACCTTGCTGTGGTAGCCGTCCGGCTCCCCCAGCAGATGGTCGGGATCGCTGTCCGGGGTGTGCACGGTGGCCCGCTCGACGGGCAGCCCGGCCTGCTGGATGCGGCGCAGCACGTCCTGCGCCGCGTTGGTCACCCGCGCAGGAGCGGCGCCGTCCCCGGGCTGGCCGGGCGGGTGCTCGTCGGCGGAGAGCACCCCGAGCACGGCGGCCGACGCGACCACCGCGAGCGCCACGACACACGCCACGACCGCGACCCTGCCCGGACCCCGCACACTCCTCACACCCTCGTCGCTCGACCGCTGCCGTCCCCTGGCAGGGTAAGCGCACCACGGCCCGCCGGGCCGCCCGGCGCCCCCGCGCGTCCCGCCGCCGTGACCACGCCCACACGACAACGGCGCCCCCCGTCCGGCACGTGGCCGGGCGGGGGGCGCCGTGGGCGCGTCACGCTCCGAGGGTCAGCCCCGGACGATGTTCGAGGCCTGCGGGCCCTTCGGGCCCTGGGTGACCTCGAAGGACACCTTCTCGCCCTCGACGAGCTCCTTGAAGCCCTGGCCCGAGATGTTCGAGTAGTGGGCGAAGACGTCGGGGCCACCGCCGTCCTGCTCGATGAAGCCGAAGCCCTTTTCCGCGTTGAACCACTTGACGGTACCGGTGGCCATGTCGATCTCCTCCGTACGGGATCGTTGTGGGGCCCACACCCTGCGGTACCCCTCCGTCGCCGCTATGACCC